>DATHKS010000220.1:0-4888 GCA_035488975.1 Chitinophagaceae bacterium
CCCGAGACTGGAGGTACTGAAGACATATAAGATATATATCAATGGGCAGTTTCCAAGAACCGAGTCCGGCAGGAGAATAATACCGGCCGGACTCGGTTCTTGGAAACTGCCCATTGATATATATCTTATATGTCTTCAGTACCTCCAGTCTCGGGGCTGCAGTAGTCTTTTCCCCGTTTCCATTCTTGCTGAAGGAAGGCTTATTGACGATAGTTTTTCCCATACATGATTTTTAATTCTGAGATGATGATCTTTCCTGCCGGTTATCTATTGACCAGGTTCACATAAGGCGCCAGGCCATGCAGCCCGCCTTCCCTTCCATATCCGCTTTCTTTGTATCCGCCGAATGGCGAGGAAGGATCGAACTTGTTGAATGTATTGGCCCATACCACACCGGCCTTCATGCGGCGGGTCATGTTGAATATCTTCGATCCCTTGTCCGTCCATACACCTGCACTCAGTCCATAGGGCGAGTTGTTTGCCTTCTCGATCACTTCGTCGTCGGTACGGAATGTAAGTACGGCCAGTACGGGTCCGAATATTTCTTCCTGCGCAATGCGGCTGCTCTGCGCAACATTGGTGAACATGGTCGGCCGGCAGAAAAATCCCTTACGCGGCAGGGGACAGGAGCTCTCGTACATTTCTGCGCCTTCCTTTTTCCCAATGGTAAGATACTTATGGATGTTGGCAAGTTGTTGCTTGCTATTGATAGCACCGATATCGGTATTCTTGTCCATGGGATCGCCTACTATGAGACTCTCCAGTCGATCCTTCAATTTACGGATCACTACTTTGGCAACGGATTCCTGTACATACAGTCTCGATCCAGCGCAGCATACATGACCCTGGTTGAAGAAGATGCCGTTTATCACGCCTTCCACGGCCTGGTCAAGGGGCGCATCTTCGAAAATGATATTGGCCGCCTTTCCACCCAATTCCAGTGTGGCTCTCTTATTGGTTCCGGCAATTGCACGCTGAATGATCTTGCCTACTTCGGTGGAGCCGGTGAAGGCGATCTTGTTGATGTCGGGATGGTTCACGATGGCCGCGCCGGTCTCACCTGCACCGGTAATGATATTCACCACGCCCGGAGGAAGGTCTGCTTCCTGGATGATCTCGGCGAGTTTCAGGGCAGTAAGAGGCGTGGTTTCCGCGGGCTTGAGCACTACGGTATTCCCTGTGGCGAGAGCGGGTGCGATCTTCCATGCAGCCATTAACAATGGAAAATTCCAGGGGATGATCTGTCCCGCCACGCCGATGGGTTCGGCAATGCGATTGGGAAATGCATATTCAAGTTTATCGGCCCAGCCGGCATAGTAGAAAAAATGATTGGCTGCGGTTGGCACATCGAAATCGCGGCTCTCGCGAATAGGCTTGCCGCCATTCAGCGTTTCCACTATGGCGAGTTCCCGTGCGCGTTCCTGCACCATGCGGGCGATGCGGAAAATGTACTTCGCACGTTCTTTCGCCGGCATTTTGCGCCAGCTGCTATCATATGCCCTGCGCGCGGCCTTCACGGCCTTATCCACGTCGGCGGCATTGGCCTCCGCCACTTCGCTTAGGTCTTCCTCGGTGGCGGGATTGATGGTGGTGAAATATTTCTGACTGAGAGGCTTTTGCCAGCGGCCATCGATGAAGAGATCGTATTGCTTCGCGATGGTTGCGGCGCTCTTGCTCTCCGGCGCAGGGGCATACGACCACGAGGTATCGAACTTCAATTTGATCGAATTAGTTTTTTTCGCGGGCCGTTTCTTTGCTATAGGCATGATGGTAAAATTAATCGTGAAACGTAATCAAGTCAAAAGTCAAAATTAAAAATTAAAAAACCTCATTCGAAGAGTATAACTGTCTAATAGATCAAGTCTGCTGAGGCCCAACCTGCCTGCCGGCAGGCAGGTTCCCAATTCTTAATTACTTATTCCTAATACATACGCTCAACTCCGAACCCCAAACGACAATCCCTGCTGTCAGAGAACTTGAACATAGAATATTGCGTATTGTCCAAAGGACCCCTTTGGGGATTATTGTCCGAAGGACTCCGGACTCCTCCGGAGAATATTTAAAACCGTCAATTGTGAACTTCCAACTAGTCAGTAGTTCTCTACCCTGGAACCCTAATTCCCAATTCCTAATTCCACAATTCTCCTCCTAGTCCACACTAAAATAATTCGCCGACTGGTACACTCCTGTCTTTTCTTTCATGATCTGCATCAGCACATCGTTGGCCAGGCTACTGGCGCCGAAGCGGAACCACTCATTGTTCAGCCAGGCCTCGCCAAGGATTTCTTTCACCATGACCAGGTAGTGCAGGGCGAGTTTCGACTTCGATATTCCCCCCGCAGGCTTCATGCCGATCATTATTCCCGTTTTGTAATAGTAATCGCGGATGGCCTCGAGCATAACGAGTGTGACGGGCATCGTTGCTGCGGGCTGTATCTTCCCGGTAGAGGTCTTGATGAAATCGGCTCCCGCATGCATGGCGATATCGCTTGCTCTTCTGACCTTGTCGAAGTTGCCCAGTTCGCCCGTTTCAAGAATGACTTTCAGCCTCGCCTCGCCACATGCTTCTTTAATAGCGGCTATTTCGTCGAACACGAAATTATATTCTCCCGCGAGGAACCTGCCCCTGCTTATCACCATATCCACTTCGTCGGCGCCTTCTGCCACGGCATATTTTGTATCCCTGATCTTGATCTCGCGTGGTGCCTGTCCGCTTGGAAAGGCCGTAGCAACGGACGCTACCCTTATCCCGGAGTCTCCCAGGGCTTTCTTAGCCACCTTCACCATGGAAGGATACACGCAAATAGCCGCAACGGTAGGTATTCCCTCTGTAGCATCGTGCGGGTGCATGGCTTTATAACAGAGTTGTTTCACCTTTCCATCCGTATCCTTGCCCTCGAGTGTGGTAAGATCGATCATATTCAGCACGAGTTTCAGGCCATTCATCTTCGTTTCCTTCTTTATGCTCCTCGTGGTGAAGCGGGCGGCTCTTTCTTCAATGCCGACCTGGTCGACGCGGGGCGACAAGGCAAAATCTGGGATCGTTATCGGGGACCTGGGATCCGCCATATGCGTATTTTTTTTAAGAAGATCAAAGGTAGCAAAGTTTGATTCAAAGGCGGAAAACGGCGATGCCCGGCACGGGATCCGATAATGTGACAAACCAACCCGCATTGTCTGGCCGATTTAATTTACATTCGGAACTCTTTTTTTAACGCAGGAATCACTGAGAAAAATCATCTAATTACAAAATTAATTGCAATGAGAAAACCAAATCTTCTGTATGAATTGCTATGTGTCCTCGTCATTATTGCTGCGGGCACCACACTTCACGCCCAGGCAACGTTTCCTGAAAATGGCGTGGCCGATCCCCGGCACGGGCAATTCGCCTTCACCAATGCTACCATTGTAAAGGACGGCACAACCAGCCTGACCAATGCCACCCTGATCATCAAAGACGGCAGGATCATTGCCGTGGGCGCCGGCCTGAAAGTCCCGGCTGGCGCGGTCGAGATCGATTGTAAGGGGAAATATATATATCCTTCCTTCATCGATATCTATGCGGACTATGGAACAGCTACGGCGCAGCGCGCAGGTGGTGGAGGATTCGGAGGATTTACTCCCGGACAGCAATCGCAGATCGTATCCGCTACCAAGGGACCCTATGGCTGGAACCAGGCCATAAAAGCAGATGCGGATGCCTACAAGGTGTTCGCGGTTGATGAAACAAAGGCAAAGCCTTTGCGTGAACTTGGTTTTGGTACTGTCCTCTCACATGTACGGGACGGCATTGCGCGCGGTACCGGTACAGTTGTATCCCTGGCAGGCGAGAAAGAAAACCTCGTGGTGATAAAGGAAAAAGCGGCGGCACTCTACTCTTTCAATAGAGGTACCTCCACGCAAAGTTACCCGAGCTCGATGATGGGAATGATCGCATTGTTGCGCCAGACCTATCTCGACGCGCAGTGGTACAAGAATAAGCCGGTCAACGAGGGTGTCAACATGAGCCTGCAGGCATGGAACGACAACCAGTCGCTGCCGCAGATCTTCGATGCCAATGATAAATGGAATGACCTGAGAGCCGACCGCATCGGGGATGAATTCGGCGTTCAATACATAATTAAAGGAGGAGGAAATGAATACCAGCGCATCAGGGAAATGAAGGCAACGAATGCTACATTCATCGTACCATTGAATTACCCTCAGCCCCAGGATGTGGAAGATCCCAATGATGCGCGCTTCGTGTCACTCTCGGATCTTAAGAGTTGGGAAATGGCGCCAACAAATGCAGGTGCACTCGAGAAGGCGGGTATCCCTTTCTGCTTGACCACTTCCGATCTTCGTAGTCTCCGCGACTTCTGGACCGGCCTTCGCAAGGCAATGGACTATGGATTGAGCGAAGCGAAAGCCATGGATGCGCTTACGAAGACGCCGGCAACCCTACTGGGCATCTACGACAAGGTCGGAAGCCTCGATGCCGGTAAGCTCGCCAATTTTCTTATAACCAATGGACCGATCTTCAGTGAGAAGACGACTATCCTGACCAACTGGGTACAGGGTATGAAATATGAGGTGAAGGATGATCCCGCTGGCATTGCAGGAGTTTACACCCTCACGGTAAATACGCCGACCGGTACCGATAATTTTACCCTCGATGTGAAAACGGGTAGCTCGTTGACCATGTACGGCAAGGATACATTGAATACAAAATTCAGTCATGATGGAAAGATGGTGAAGCTCAATTATGCTCCCATGACGAGGCGCCAGCGCCCTTCGAATGGCGGACAGCAACCCGAGGGTGGCCAGCGACCCACCTTCGGACGCGGCTTTGGTGGTGGAGAACAACCTCTCCCGGCAACAGCGACCCGGCTCAGCGGTGTGAGCAATG
>DATHKS010000221.1:0-5338 GCA_035488975.1 Chitinophagaceae bacterium
AAAGTCCATTCGCATTCACCGTCTGGTATGTTCGCACGCCACTGTCGATCGAGCTCAACTGCGAAATGCCATTCTGCTGCATGTTCACGTGGAGTCCCATCCAGATATTTTTCTCCTTCAAAAGATTCCAGGAGTTGAATGACACATTGAACGAATGGCGGAACGCCTGCTTCAGGTCGGGGTTGCCGACATAGATATTGAGCGGATCCGTATTCACGCGGATAGGCTGCAATTGTTCAAGCGTCGGGGCCGTGGTTGATCCATTGTAGTTGAAAGAGAAATTCTGGCTGGGCTTGATCTTGTAGTTGAAGGAGGCCCTGGGAAAGAAGTTCACGTAATTATATCCGTATTGCTGATCGTTTGTCTTGTCCGTTTGAACGAAGTGACTGAACCCGACAGAGCTTCCGAAGGAATAGGTATACTTCTTCTTATTGACACGGAAATTAAGTCCCGGTGTGTTTACCAGCCGGTTGAAACGGTATGCATTGCTCAGCGAATCGATACGGTTCTCATATTTACCGGCCCCATCCTTGGCATTGGTGGTGCGGTCGCTTGTATTACTATTGAAGGCGAGGCCATAGCTGATCTCGAGGTAAGTATCCTTCATCAGCGGTTCGGTGTAGGAGATCTTCGTGCTCAGGCTCTTTCCCGAGTTGTCGATCAGGTTTTGCTGATCCAGCGAATCATACCGGAGCAGATTGCCATTGTCGAAATAGTTGATGCGCGAGAATAAAAGACCGTCGGTCTTCGATTGACTCCAGTTGAATTCGGTATTTACGGAGAGGGTGCGCGAGACCTTCTTGAATTTATGTTTCCAGAGCAGGGCCGAATTCACGCTGTTGTTCTCGACCTTATTGTCGCTTAGGCGCTGGTTATTATTGATCTGCTGTCCGGCATCGCTCAATGCCTCGCTGAAGAAGTCGTTCTTGGTACGTGATGTATTATTATTGGCCCTGGTGGTCCACTTCAACGTATTATTTGAGTCGAGTGTGGTCTCAACGGTCAGGTTAAATGCATGCTTGTTTGTCGAAGCGAAGCGTTTATTGGTGCTATTGGTTGACCAGCTGGAATCAGGGAAGAAGTTCTGTGCAAAGGTCCGTGTGATGCCCGGCGCATTTACCTTGGAGAATTTGTACCCGGCATTGAAACTTTGCTTGCCGTTGTTATACTTATTGCTGTAGTGCAGGCCGCCGTTCCAGTTACGCGGGATACCATTGCGTCCTCCCCAGAAGTTGTCGTCCCCGTCGTTGTTGAAGATCATGATGCCGCCATCATCGGTCATCTGCATGTTGTCGCTGCCGCCGCTATAGTTTTGCGCATCCTGCCAGTCGAGATTGGTCTGTCCTGTATTACTCATGATCCCGTAGGCCGCTATCTTTCGTTTCGATTTGAACGCATTCATCATTACGGAATTGTTATACTTGTCGTCCAGTCCGCCACCGAGTTCTACCTTCCCGAAATAGCCTTTCTTCTTATCGTCCTTCAATTTCAGGTTTATCGTCTTATCCTTTACGCCATCGTCGATGCCGGTAAATTCAGCCTGGTCGCTCTTCTTATCGAATACTTCCACTTCCTTCACTACATCCGCGCGCAGGTTCTTGGTAGCGATCCCTGGATCCGTGCCGAAGAATTCCTCTCCATCTACCAGTACCTTCTTTACTTTCTCGCCCATGGCCATGATATTGCCATCCTTATCTACCTGGATCCCCGGCAAACGCCTCAGCAATTCCTCTACGTTCGCGCCGGCCCTTACCTTGAAGCTGTCCGCGGTGTATACGGTCGTGTCGCCCTTGATGCGGATGGGTGAGCCGCTTTTGAGAATGACCTCCGCCAATAATTTGCTTTTTGGAATAAGAACGATCCTGCCGAGATCGGTGTTCTCGTTGGCCTTTACGTTCAATTTATCGAAATAATCTCCGAGATAGGGGTGCGTTATCATGAGGATGAACGTTCCCGAATCCAGATTATTCAATTGAAAGTGACCCGAACGGTCTGCCCGGGAGAAGTTGACAAGCACGGAATCCTTCGCCCGCATGAGCGAGACAACGGTGTTTTGGACATTCTTGTTTTCTGTTGTGTCTGCCAGCGAACCCTTAAGGCTCGATTTCTGGCTATAAACGAGGGGACAAGCGAATAGCACTAGGAGGACTACTGTAAAAAATTTTCTCATGGCGGTTTCTTGGTATTGTATACGCAAAATATTGTTTATGCCGATAGCACAAAGGAACATTTACACGAACGACACAAAAATGCTGATTCCCGGTTAAAATCTGCTTACATCCACTTTATCAGGCTGTTAATATTTCAATAAAAAGGTGTAAGTTGAGTGAGACACAAAACAATTAAAATTCCACACATGGCCGGGAATTCGAAAGATATGAGCGAGACTGGAGGAGTAGCCAACGGGTCGAAACCGGGGAATCCAACAAGTGAAAAATACGAGGAAACCCATTTTATCGATACCGCCAAACCAGTATGGAGCTATTCGTTGCTCACCGAAAGTGATGTAAGAAATTTTCAACAGGGTACGAATTATAGCATCTACAGAAAATTCGGTTCGCATGCATTACGGGTAAATGAGACCGATGGCATGTACTTTTGCGTCTGGGCGCCTAATGCAACCATCGTCGCCGTCACCGGTCATTTCAATAAATGGAGCCCGGTGGATCATCAACTCACGCCCCGCTGGGATAACAGCGGTATCTGGGAAGGATTCATTCCCGGCTTCTCATTCGGCGAAGCCTATAAATACCATATCACCGGCTTCAACGGCATCGTGACAGAGAAGGGCGATCCACTCGCGAACTTCTGGGAGAAACGACCTCATACAGCATCCATCAGCTGGAGCATGAAGTATGAGTGGAAGGATGATGCCTGGATGAAGGGCCGCAAGTCGCACAACGCACTGGCTGCACCCTGGAGCGTGTACGAGGTGCACCTCGCGAGCTGGCAACGGCCGGTCCCTGATGATGAAGAATCATACAATACCTACGACCAGATAAAGGAACGCCTTGTTCCCTATGTGAAGGAAATGGGATTCACCCATGTCGAATTCATGCCCGTTATGGAACATCCCTTCGATGGAAGTTGGGGCTATCAATGTACCGGCTTCTTTGCGGCTACTTCACGTTTCGGCGATCCGCAGGGACTGATGCGGCTGATCGATGCATTTCACCAGGCGGGTATCGGTGTCGTTCTCGACTGGGTACCGTCTCATTTTCCCTACGATGCCCACGGTCTCTACCTGTTCGATGGTACTCATACCTATGAATACGCGGATATGCGCAAGGGATTTCATCCCGACTGGAACAGCTATATTTTCAACTATAAGAGAGGAGAGGTAAAATCATTCCTCATCAGCAGCGCACGGTACTGGTTCGATCTCTTCCATATCGATGGCATCCGCGTGGACGCAGTAAGCTCGATGCTCAAACTGAATTATTCGAGAGAGGAAGGAGAGTGGGAGCCAAACGAGTTTGGTGGCAATGGCAATATCGAGGCGATCGCATTTATTAAGGATCTCAATGAAACGCTATACCGGGATTTCCCCGACATACAAACGATCGCCGAAGAGGCGACCGACTGGCCGGGCGTGACGGATCACACCTGGCAGGATGGACTCGGATTCGGAATGAAATGGATGATGGGATGGATGCACGATACCCTCGACTATTTCAAACTCGATCCGTTGCTGCGCCAACATCACCAGGATAAGTTTGTGTTCAGCATGATGTATTTCCCCGATGAGAACTTCATGCTTCCCCTGAGTCATGACGAGGTAGTTCATGGAAAGAGCCCAATGCTTTATAAAATGCCGGGTGACGAATGGCAGAAGTTCGCGAACCTGCGACTGATGTACACGTATATGTGGACTCATCCGGGCGCCAAATTGCTGTTCATGGGAGATGAATTCGGCCAGACCAGCGAGTGGAACTATAAATCCGAATTGGATTGGTCTTTGCTGCAATTCGACGGGCATAGTAAACTCAAGGCCTGTATCACGAGCCTGAATAAATTGCTTCGGGGAGAAACGGCACTGTATGAGAACCAGTTCAATATAGACGGTTTTGAATGGGTGGACCTCAATCATCGAGCTGAATCCGTGATCGCGTACAAAAGAAAGGGGAAACGGACGGAAGATGACTTGTTGATTATTTTGAATATGACGCCAGTCGTACGTAACGACTGGGAGATCACGGTTAGGGGTAAACACTTCCAGGAAGAGATTTTTAATAGTGATCTTGCAAAATATTGGGGTACAGGCAACGTTTTTAACCCGGATATACGTTCTGAAGTAATTGATGAGGCGCAAGAAATTTACAGGCTCAGGATCAATCTGCCGCCCCTGGCGGGGATCGTTTTAAAATGAGAATTATTTGATCTATCTTGAGGCTTGCCTTATAAAGCAAGTCTTGACCCTGTGAACGGATTGTCAAACTTTAATTATTCGGCGATGCAATACCTATTCAAAACAAGGTTAAAACCTAAACCATGATCCGGAAAACCCTACTCCTTCTTTGCATGCCATGTACACTCGTGGCGTATGCTCAACCATCCACATCATCACCTGGTCAGAAAATTCGCCCGGATAGCGCGGAATATTTCCTGCAAAAAGGATTACAGGAAAAACAAACGGGCCGCCGGTTGGAGTCGCTTAAGAATTTCGAGAAGGGCGCTAAATACGATACGACCAATAAGGTATTGATCACAGAACTGGCATCTGCCTATTACGACCTTCGGAAATACACACAGGCAAGGGAATACTATAAGAAGATGGTTGCGCTGGGAGATAATTCACCGGCTATCTACAAACAGCTGATGAATCTTTCCTTCAACCTGAAGCAGAACGATGACGTGATCATCTATGCTCGTTTGCTTAAGAAGGCGGACCCTTCGGAAAAAATCAGCTACTACATCGGTAAGGTCGAATACGAACAGGAGAATTATGGAGAGGCCATCAAGCATCTCGGCGATGCGGCCAAGGAAGATCCGGCCAACGGTGAGGTTCCCTACATGATCGCGCGCAGTTACGCCGATATGATGAATTACAAACAAAGCATTCCCTATTTCCAGAAAGCCATAGAACTGGATGTAACGAAGAACAACTGGATCTATGAACTGGGCCTGATCTACTACGCGATGAATGACGACAAGAATTCATTGAAATATATTCTCGAGGCAGGGGAGAAGGGCTATAAGAAAGACAATGACTACCTCGAAAACCTTGGTATCGCCTACCTGAATGCGGGACAACTCGATGAGGGGGTGGTTATCATGGGTGAGATACTCAAGAAGCGTCCCAGCGACATGAATATCCTGAACATGGTGGCCGAGGCCT
>DATHKS010000222.1:0-3132 GCA_035488975.1 Chitinophagaceae bacterium
TACATCGTGTTCAGTCCTTACTGGAATGTTCCGCCAAGCATCATCAAGAATGAGGTAGTACCCGGGATCAAGAAGAATAAGAACTACCTCGCGAATCATAACATGGAATGGAATAACGGTGCGGTACGCCAGAAACCCGGCCCGGCCAACTCATTGGGCCTGGTAAAGTTTTTATTCCCAAACAGCTATAACATTTATCTGCACGATACGCCGTCAAAGAGTTTATTCAGCGAGACAAACCGCGCGTTCAGTCATGGATGCATCCGTCTCTCGGAGCCGAAGAAGATGGCTACTTACCTGCTGCGTAAGGATCCGGCCTGGACGAACGAGAAGATCACGAAGGCCATGAATTCGGGAACTGAAAAATATGTCACCCTCAATCCCACCATACCTGTTTTCATCGGCTATTTTACCGCGTGGGTGGATAGCGAGGGGCGACTTAATTTCAGGGACGATATATATGGACATGATAAGAAGATGGCCGAGAAGATGTTCGAACAAGCGAACGCCCCTTTACTGGTTTTTTGAAAATGTATATTTGCGTATGCAATTAATTGAAGTCACCACGCCTGAATTGGCCCGCCAATTCATCCAGGTCAATGTCGCGATCAACAAGAGCAATCCATCTTATATTCAGCCGCTCGACAAGGATATCATCGAGGTGTTCGATCCTGCGAAGAACAAGACCTTCCGCCAGGGCAAGGCCAGTCGCTGGATATTGCGTCACAACGATGGACGTTTGGTAGGCCGGATCGCGGCTTTCGTGAATAAGAAATACAGGAACAAGGGCGATGACTTTCCCGTGGGGGGAGTTGGATTCTTCGAATGCATCAATGACCAGACTGCAGCCGATATGCTTTTCGATGTAGCGAGGCATTGGCTGATGCAGCAGGGAATGGAGGCCATGGACGGACCCATCAATTTCGGCGAACGCGATCGCTGGTGGGGATTGCTGGTAAATGGTTTCGAGCCTCCTGTGTATTGCCTGAATTATAATCCACCGTATTACCAGCAGTTATTCGAGACATATGGGTTCAAGGGCTATTTCAACCAGGTCTGTTTTGGGTTGAAGGTTGGCAACCGGCTACAGGAAAAATTCTATACACGCCATGCGGAGTGTGCAAAGGATCCAAATCTGAGGGCTGCACATATTAAGAAGGACCAGTTGGATAAATTTGCAAAGGACTTTACTATTGTGTACAACAAGGCATGGGCCGGGCATGGGGGATTGAAGCAATTGGAAGAAAAGGTGGTAAGAAAGATGTTCAAATCGATGAAGCCGGTGATGGATGAAAGGATCAGCTGGTTCGTGTACCACAATGAGGACCCGATCGCCATCTGGATCAATCTGCCGGATCTCAATCAATGGTTTCGATCTCTCAATGGAAAATTCGGTTTGCTTAGTAAGCTGAAGTTTTTATGGAACAAGAAGACCAGGCACTGTGATAAATTCGTGGGTCTCGTATTCGGGATCGTACCGGAATGGCAGGGTAAGGGTATAGACAGTTATATGATCGTGGAGGGTGCGCGGATCATCCAGGAATTGAAGATCGAGAATGGCGTTTATTCCCTGGGCACGCCCATCTATGAGAATTATGAGATGCAGTGGATAGGCGAATTCAATCCAAAGATGATCAATGTGGCCGAGGGTCTTGGCACTTACCGGAGCCGCATTCTCACTACGTACCGTTATCTGTTTGACCGGACCAGGGAGTTTAAGGGGCACCCGATTTTGTTTTGAAATAAAATACAGGAACCACAAAGACACGAAGAACAATTTGGCAATTTGATAATGTGATAATGTGATAATGTGCCAATTGTGCGTGCTATGCGAAACTCTTGTATTCCTTTGTGCCCTTTGTGTTTCTTCGTGTCTTCGTGGTTCCTGCCTTTCTTCGTGGTTCCTGCCTTTCTTTTTTGAAAACATCAAATTCCCGATTATTCGATAATTTAGCCCCCGGGATATGGATAAATTCATCGTTTCAGCAAGGAAATACAGGCCGCAGACATTCGATACCGTTGTCGGCCAATCGCATATTACAACTACTCTGAAAAATGCGATCAGGCACAATCAATTGGCACATGCGTTCCTCTTCTGCGGACCGCGGGGTGTCGGCAAGACCACCTGCGCCAGGATTCTCGCCAAGACCATCAACTGCGAGAACCAGGGAAAGGATGGCGAGGCCTGTAACGTCTGTCATTCCTGCGTCTCCTTCAACGAAGGCACCTCGATGAATATCCATGAACTCGATGCCGCCAGTAATAATTCCGTAGACGATATCCGCTCGCTGGTCGAGCAGGTCCGGTTTGCTCCCCAGGCCGGAAAATACAAGGTATATATTATCGATGAGGTGCATATGCTTAGTTCCTCCGCCTTCAACGCATTCCTGAAGACGCTGGAAGAGCCTCCCTCCTATGCCATATTCATCCTTGCCACAACCGAGAAGCACAAGATCCTTCCGACAATATTGAGCCGTTGCCAGATATTCGACTTCAAACGCATCACCACCGACGACACGGTGGACCATTTGCAGGAGATCTGCGTCAAGGAAGAGGTGACCGCGGAGAAAGCGGCATTGCAGGTGATCGCCCAGAAGAGTGAAGGCTGCATGAGGGATGCACTCAGCATCATGGACAAGATCGTCAGCTTCACCGACGGACAATTGACCTACGCCAATACGCTCGAGCATCTTAATATTCTCGATGCCGATTATTATTTCCGCCTGCTCGACAATATGCTGACGCAGGACCTTTCCGGTGCAATGCTCCTGTACGACGAGATCAACCGAAAAGGGTTCGAGGGCGATCTCGTCTTGAACGGCTTCGCGGAATTCGTGCGCAACCTGTTTGTCTGCAAAGACGAAAAGGCAGCCATTCTCCTCGAAACAGTTGAGAATTTCAAGGATCGCTACATTGAAAATGCCAGGAAAGTATCGGCCGGTATCCTGATAAGTGCATTGAACATCCTCAACGAGGCGGAGATAAACTACAAGGCCGCCCGCAATAAACGTCTGCACGTCGAGCTGGTGCTGATCAAGCTCTGCTATCTCCAGCAGGCCATTGAACTCAGCGCCGAAGCCAATGGAGTAAGTAAAAAAAAACTGATTGATACTGCCAGGCCCGTTGCATTCC
>DATHKS010000223.1:0-8780 GCA_035488975.1 Chitinophagaceae bacterium
CGAAATTCTTCTTCGCATTAAGTGAACCGAGGACAGATACCGTAAAGGGCCCTTCTTTTTTCAGGAGATATCTCTCCAGTGGTTCAAGTATCACTCTCCAGTTCCCGGAATTCAGCGGAACAAAATGCCAGAGTTCGATGGTGAGCTTTACTTCCGGGAAGGCCTTCGCCACATCACCCGTTATCCTCTTCGACCAGGTGGGATTGGGATTCGCCTGGATCGATTTTGAGAATATGGCGTTGGTCCTCTCGAATGGAACTTTTATCTGGAGACAACCGATAAGCTTTGGATCCAGGAACCGCGGCATCAGGCCGGCTGCCGGAGTAAGGCAACTTGCGGTTGATACGCCGGTTCCACCAGCTTTCGCCGGCAGGGCTTTCTGCGCCTGCGGACCAGCTTCATATTCATATTCCCATTCATTCGAGATAGAAGGAGAGTTATATCTCCTATTATAAGAATTAGAGGAGCCGATAAGCAGTGATTCCAACTCCGGCAGCAATTCCATTTCCTTAAGATTGCAGTTGCACATGATATTTTTTTTGAAGTTTATGAATTTGAGTGAGCGGTCATCTCCTCCTCATCATCGCATCACGCTGAACTTTTCGACCTATGAGTAATGAAGGCATGAGTGCCTTTTCATCATTGGATCCCGACACTTCCATCGCGGAAAGGTCCACCCCGGTGACTGCCTGGTAACAATGAATGTAACGCTGTATCGCATCGCGGAAGATCAATGCCCATTCCCTTGCAACATCCCGGTTGTTTACCTGTGTCCAGGATATCCAACGGATAGAGAGCAGTATCTCTTCGCCATAAACGGCGAGATCATGATAGTAACTGATACTTGCGCCCGGCCATCCCTGCAGGGTCTTCATCGAATCGACCCTGTCCATCCATACCTCATCATACGGAACCATTACCCGGCCGCCGATGAACTCGCGCGTTTCGGGACGCCCGAGAATATATTGCGCCAGCAACATCTCCGCTCTTGCTGTGGCGGGCAGGTCGCCGAACTGGTTACCGGCTCCTTCGGAAAGGACCAGGTGGACTTCCCTCAGCGCATTCAATACGGGGAATGCATCAGGCACCTTGAAGATGTTGTCGGCTTCTTTATAGAATGCCGCGCATTTATAGAGCAATCCATGAAATGCCTGGATGAAGAATGAACGACTGTCGGCCGTCTTTGATTTTATTCCATCCGTCGCAAAAAGAGACAGCCCATATTCATGATCATACTCGAAGGCCATCCTGGTCGATGTCAACCGGTTGTTGGCATCCTGGATATACCCCCAGACGAGATTGTTGAGTGGGCGCAGCGGATCGAGCGAGAGGTTTGCGAGCGGATCGTTGCCACGATGGCTTCTCTTGTTCTGGAACCGGCGGGCTATCGCATTAACGGAATGCATGAGCATGCCTTCCTCGTGCCAATAGTTCCAGATGAGTTCCGCGAAGATGGGACGGAATTCGATATCGCATTTGCAGCAGGCATCGCTGAGCTTTGCCTCTATCAGGGCGATATATGGCAGCACCTCGCCAGGAGGTTTTCCGATATCTTCTGGATCCAAACCGAAGGTGGTGTACACAAATTTTTCGGTTGCATACTTCAGGATGCTGTATGCCTTCGAACTCGAGAAGAGCGCGCCATTCCGGAAGAGTACCTTATCGTCATTGGTCAAAAGCGAACTACTCTTTTCCTTTGTGATCGCTACTCCCGGGGCTTTTTCGTCCTCGCATTCGCCGCTATATACCCGCTTTGGTTCGCCGAGCGCGCCGAGGCCACAGTTAAGTATATCATCCATGATGACCTTATAGCTATTGAAACTGATCCTCGTTCTCTTGATGAAGCGGCTGATCCCTTCGATCTCGTGCCCTTGCTCGTCGTGATGATCCAGCTTGACGCGCACGGGATTGATCGTTACCGGCAGGCCACCGTTCTTATGTATCAGGTGGAGGATCTCCTCATATTTATCGTTAGAGGTATCACCATGACCTGGTTGAACCCTGTCGCCCTCGTGGAGAGACTCGGGGAGTGGATCCTGTTTTTTGTTTTTGTCGCTCATAAATTTTTATTTATTGATTAAGAATTTAATTTCTTGCAAATGCCCAGAAGCGCAGCAGTTTCGTGAGTATATGATTTTCCTCCGCCGCATCGATCCTCAGGTCGGATTTTGCCTGGCCAAGTATGGCAAAGACAAGTGAAGGAGGAAGATCGTATAGACTCGCCTGCTTATTTTTCCATGACCTGTATAGCCGTTGCAGGTCCGCCGGTTGCCGCTTTCTCAATGGAAACAGGTCGATAAGAGGCGTTCCCTTCATTTCTCCCGTGGAATGATGGATGACGAGATCGATGAAGGCCGGTGTCAGCTTTTCTATTTCATCGAGTATCGACCGGTCCTCGGCTTTCAGTCCATGCGTTGGATAAAATGTTTTCCATAGACTGGATAGCTTATCCCATTGCGTATGGGGAAAGAACTTTTTCCCAAATGCGCAGCTAAGGCAAACGCGCACGTAGGGTGGTGGATGGGGATCTTTGGTGTCTATCCGGAACTGGAAATAGCTTGGCAGAGTGACTACACCCATGAGACCGAGAGCAGATGCGACGCCGAGGTGCCCCGTGGCCCAGACATCGGCAATGATCTCCGATATCCATCGTTCGAAATACCTCCACGCGGACTGATTGGGATTTGCCCTGGCCTTCTCCGATAATTTTTTCTTCAGCGTGGAAACCATGTCAAGCAACGATGCGGCCTGGTGACCGACCTCGTGAATGAGTGAAGAGGCGATGCCGCTTCCCACCATTCGTTCCCGTGGTATCTGGATCACACCTACAGGATTCATATCGCCACCGGGCAGCCTTGTTCTTGCTCTTCGTATTGCCGCGCCATGCCCGCGGTCCAGGTACACGATGAGAGAAGGGGTCTCTACCAGGCCATTCAATATATTCAGTCCGTCTTCGGCCAGCACATCCAGACCCGATGTCCATACTCCGACCTCGTGTTCCGCCCGCTGCGATAGCACGTCGGCGAATATGTCAAGCTGATCGAGGATGCTGTTGTATCGAAGTTTGAGAATGGTAAAATCCGATTGCAACTCCTGGATATTGCCCCGGTCCTTTTTTGCCTTATTGATCCTATCAATGAACTTGTAGATATTTTCTCTTAATTGCGTCTTGCCTTTTTCCAGCAGGACGATTATCTCGCGCATCGCCTTGTCCGATACGGACGCTCCCCTGACCATTGGCATTGTCATGGAGAAAGGCTTGATCTGTACCAGCCTTGCCAACAATGACTGCGCTTCATTGGACAGATACTCCAGCGGGTATTGTGAGATTGTTTGCACGAAGGGTATTGTTATCCTGCATTTTCAATGATGATGCGGTTGCCCTTCTTGTACCATGTTCCGCTTTCGCCATTATTATTGTTTCCGGTGTACTGATCGGCAAAATTTCCGTATCCATGGTGATGATGACGATGGTGGCGATGATGCTTGTTGAGCAACAGGCCGGGAGCAAAGCGGGTAGCCGCTTCTGTTATTCCCTTGCGGACATTCTGTTGGGGATCGTCGCCGCGCTGGTCGGCAACCTGTTTCGCGGCATTCCCCGCGAAGCGCACCGCAGCTCTCGCTACTTCGAATTCGCGGTCTTCATTGCTCAGGCCTTCCAGTTCGAGTTCGAAGAGACCGGAGGCGGTCTGGCCGACCTTCTCACCAATGGCCGTGCCGATCGGTCCGCCGAAGAATGTTCCCGCCGCCGCGCCGGCGAGGGGCAATGCTTTCTTCACTACATTCTTCAATACACCCTTCAGGATATTTCCTTTGCCGCCGCCGAGTAGTCCGCTCACTGCACCAACGGCCTTGGAAAGGAGTCCGCCGAGAAAATGATCGAGCTCGGCATCAGTCTTCACGGAGAGCAATTCGGAGGCAAGTTCCATTTCGGTCTCTTCGCTGAAGCTGCTCTCGTTATTTGTCACTTCTCCTTCTTCTTCCATATTATATTCGTGGTCTTCCATTTCGAATTCCATTTCTCCTGGTGATCCTGCGGCGGGCGGTGGTGGTGCATCCGCAGCGGGAGGGGCTGCCCCATCTGCAGGCTGAACGATGGAAGGAAGATTCGTCTTGGCAGAGTTGACGATTGAATCACGTAAGGCGGCCATGCTCTCTGTACCGGAGGTGATCTGACCCGAAAGGTTCTTCAACGTGTCCAGCACGAAATTCTTGAAGCTTCCATCCTGGGCGCCCTGTTGAGGCATCGGCATTCCAGGCGATGGATACATCGGATCGGGTGTAGGATAACCCTGATCCTGGGACGGCTGCTGCGAACCGAAATTGTTTCTCCAGTTATTACCCCTGTGGTGCCGATGGTGACCAAAACTTCCGGGGCGATTTTGGTTTTGCCGACGGGAGCCTCCGCCATTCCATCCACCCCTCTTCCTGCCGAGATAAGGCAGCGTGCCCGTGGCCACTTTCCTGAAGTGATTAACAGCATTTCTTCCCATGCGTGTCCGCAGCACAGGCCGAAGATTCCCGCCGCGGCGATTGCGCACGGCCACTTCATTTACCCAATTCTCGAACTCGCTCTCGTTGGTGACATATTCGAGCTCAGCTTCCATTTCATCCTTGTAACTCTCATCTTCATTCTCATTCTCACTCTCATTCTCGAACTCCATTTCTTCTTCGTTGCTCAACTCGAAACCGCCCTCGTCATTGATCTCGAAGCCGGGTATCATTTCGAATTCATTCTCCGATTCATGATCGGAGCTGCGACGATATGGATCCTCGAATTCATATTCCGATTCCATATTGTAGCTATTGGTTTCATACTCTGGTTCGCTGAAGGATTGCTTATTGTGATACATAATACTGTGTTTTTATAAAGAGATCTTTTGAATGCTGGTTACGTATCTAGGTAATCCAAGCAAATGCCAGAAAGTAACTGGTTGAGTGTGATAAGATTAATCAAGAAGGGCCTGAAAAAAAATTCGTAATTCGATGGATTAAAGAAGAGGAGGCGAAATAAAATTCGCTGTTTGCGTGGGGGCAATGGTTTTTCGCCATGATGCAGCGGGTAGTCCTACGCGTCCGCCGTCCGCTGCATCATGGCAGGACGACCGATGTTAAAAATTTATTAAACGCTCTCGTTTTTATATGAGCGGAAAAAGAATGCAGCCTTTAAATGATAGGTTCGCATTTCCAAAACCTCAACCATTACCATGTCCCGCTATCGCCTGAGCCTTCTTTTCTGCCTGTTTTCGTTTATTGCCATGGCCCAGGCTCCCCGCAAGGAATTGATTGCCCAACGAACGACTGTCGCTCCCAAGATAGATGGTAACCTCGACGAGGCAATCTGGAAGGACGCTATTCCCGCGAAGGACTTCGGCGAATGGCGGCCCAACTTCGGTCAACCGGAGGCATTCACCAACAGGACAATCGTGTACATTCTCTATGATAATACTTCGGTGTATATCGGTGGCTATTGCTATGAGCGTACAAGGGATAGCATCTCGAAGGAGTTGGTCGGCAGGGACGTTGTCGGGGTAAATGATTTTGTCGGTGTCATTTTCGATACCTATAATGATAAGATCAATGGTGTGGGCTTCTATGTGACGCCCTACGGTGAGCAATTCGACGCCAAGTATTCCAATTCGCCTACACTAGGGGAAGATCCTTCGTGGAATGGAGTGTGGCACAGCGAATCGAAAGTACATGAAGACGGTTGGAGCTTCGAGATGCGGATACCCTATTCCGCGCTTCGTTTCTCTAATAGCGATGTCCAGACCTGGGGATTGAACATTACACGACGAAGGAATAAGACGGGGCAACAGTATATGTGGAATCCCGTGGATCCGAAGGTGAATGGCTTCATCAACCAGGAAGGTCTGTGGACGGGTATTCAGAAGATCCAGTCGCCGATACGCCTGTCCCTCTCGCCCTATTTCTCTGCTTACCTGGATCATTATCCAAATAAGACACAGGGAGTGAAGGATTGGTCAGCTTCGGTGAATGGTGGAATGGATGTGAAATACGGGATCACTGAAGGGTTCACGCTCGATATGACGCTAATCCCGGACTTCGGGCAGGTGCAAAGTGATAACCATGTGCTGAATCTTTCTCCCTTCGAGGTGAAATATAATGAGAACCGCTCCTTCTTCACGGAGGGTACCGAACTTTTCAACAAGGGCGATCTCTTCTATTCGCGGCGCATCGGCAGCACGCCGCTGGACTACTACAACGTGCAGGACACCGCCGCTGGCGCGGATCATATCCATTCGAATGAACATTTTGTAAAGAACCCGACCGAATCGAAACTGATCAATGCCACCAAGGTCTCGGGTCGCACGAAGAAGGGGCTGGGCATCGGATTCTTCAATGCAATCACGAAACAGATATATGCAGAGGTGGCCGACGATAATGGCGAGAGAAGGAAGATCAGGACGAACCCGCTGACGAATTACAATATCATTGTGCTGGACCAGACGCTGAAGAACAATTCGGCTATTTCTCTAATCAACACCAATGTTACGAGGAACGGATCTTATTACGATGCGAATGTGACAGCAGGATTGATCGACCTGAATAACAAGAAGAACACTTACAACTTCAATGGAAAGTTTGCCATAAGCCAGATCTATGGCGTGCCGATGCAGAAGTCGTCGGTGGGACAGGCGCGCAAGTTCAGTTTCAACAAGACGGGAGGGAACTGGCTGTTCACATTGCAGGAGGATGCAGCGGATGAGAAATACGATGTCAATGACATGGGGATACTGTTCAACAACAACTACCTCGATCATTATTTCTGGACGGCCTACCGGTGGCAGAAGCCGACATCGTGGTACAACCGCATCCAGGTAAATTACAATGCCACATATAGCCTGTTATATA
Source organism: Chitinophagaceae bacterium (assembly GCA_035488975.1). Taxonomy (GTDB): domain Bacteria; phylum Bacteroidota; class Bacteroidia; order Chitinophagales; family Chitinophagaceae; genus DATHKS01. Next base: position 6,877 of record DATHKS010000223.1, read on the forward strand.
ATCGTGTTCCGGGCCAGAAGATCAATAGCAAATTCCAGGGATTATTTACCAATGTGAATGCAAACATCCAGATGAAGAATCTGTGGTTCTTCGCCATGTTTGTTGGTTATGTGCCGGAGGGGAACGATTTCTATGAACCGCGGACCACTGGCTATTCCTTCCGGACGCCGAGGAGATTGCAGTTCAATCCTACGCTTGAGACTAACAATGCCAAGAAGTATTTTGTTTCGATGGATTATTTTCTCGGGATAAGGAGCCTGTTCAATAGTCCCAATCATCAATTGACCATCTCCAATCGATACCGGTTCGATGATAAATTCTCGATCACGCAGCAGGTACTGTATAACCCGGCCGTCAACGATGCGGGTTACTATGATCAGTACGTGGAGAATGGGGTGATGAAGGACATTCTTTTCTCCCGCCGCGATCTGACAACGATAGAGAATATTTTATCGTTCAAATATAACTTCGATAGCCGGTCCGGGATCACATTCAGGGCGAGGCACTACTGGAGCAAGGTAGAACCGAAGCAATTGTATGATCTCGGCACGGATGGCCGCCTCACGCCAACCAAGCATACGAGTGTGGTACCAGTGAATCAGAATATCAACTTCTTCAATATCGATGCCGTGTACACGTTGCAATTTGCGCCGGGAAGCTTTATCAATATCGTTTGGAAGGACCAGGGGGCGATGGGAGATGAGAATACGAGATATACCTACTTCAAGAACTTCGATAGAATCGTGTCGGCGCCACAGGACAATAATCTGTCGGTGAAAGTGATCTACTATCTGGATTATTTGGATTTCAAGAAAAAGTCAAAAGTCAAAAGTCAAAATTAAAAAGGCGGACTGCGGTTGAGGAGGCTACCGTGTTCGGCAAAAAATAAAAAAGTCAAAATTAAAAATTAAAATAGTGGACTACGAATGGTCACGGAGACTACCGTAATCGCGGGCTATTTTTGACTTTTTAATTTTGACTTTTGACTTAACTTGATTAGATCATTTTACATTCTTGGAAACCACCTTGGCCAGATCGAACATAGAGATCTGCGCTTTGCTACCGAACAATGGTTTCAGTTTTGCATCGGCGTTGATCATTCTCCTGTTCTTGTTATCCTGTAATTTGTTCTTCTTGATGTAATCCCAGATCTTCTTGATGATCTCGGTTCTTGGCATTGGTTTGCTTCCGATCACTTCTGCTAATGCAGGGCTGGCATTCAGGGGTATCATGAATGCAGCGTTTGGTTTGCGGGCAGATTTTTTCTTGGCGGGTGCTTTCTTAGCTGCTTTCTTTACCGCTTTTTTTGCAGGCGCTTTCTTCGCTGCCTTCTTCACAGCTTTCTTGGCTGCTTTTTTAACTTTTGTTGCCATTTTGATTTTATTTAATGGATGAGTAATAAAACTTGCATTAGCAAATTTTAGCTAATATAAAAGACTTAGTTTAAATATTGCAAACTAGTTTTCCAGAAAAATTTAACAGGGAGCCTTTCCGACGGTTTTCATAGGTAAAATCAAGACAAATCGGCACCCATTTTTGTTGCCGAAATGGAATGGGTATTGGGTTCTTTTCTGCACCCAATACCAGGTTAGTACGCCGCTTTTTCCTATGCTACTAAGATAATTAGTTTAAAAAAATCCAATAATAGAGTCGCTGAAAGACGCCACTATCAAGGGTTTCAGCGATTGCTCGACTGGAGATGAATCAATTACAGGAGAGCGGAAGCTGGATTTGGATACATTCTCTAAGCAGAGTTGGTGAGGAATGATGGCGGGAGAGTTGCGGCGCCTGGCAAGATCGAAGAATGAGAGGACGCCGCCGCAGGGGGGAGCGGTGCATAACAATAGCAGACGGGAGGGGAAAAGGAGGGTTTTCGAGGGGAAACGGGGGTTTGGGAGGAGGTT
>DATHKS010000224.1:0-6000 GCA_035488975.1 Chitinophagaceae bacterium
ATATGGCAAGAATGAACTTGGTCATACTCTTCAGGTAGAACCAGGCGAGTATTTCCTTGATATAGGAATAATGTGCCGGGTCCTGCGGAATGACTATCCTGGATACCGCCATCATGGTAACGACCGACAGTATGAGTGGAATGAAAGTGAGTAGCGAATTCTTCCTGGTGTATAAGGTCAGAGTATTCTTTATCGCCCGCCCATACTTAGCCAGGCTGAAGAAATCCTTGAAGAAATTATTGAAGTCGATCGGCGTGAGAAGGAAGGGAACGGCCAGTGCGAGGACAATATTGGTCTCACGGAAGAGGAGACCGATACAAATCGTTATCGACAGCAACAATATGGAACCGGGTGTGATGCGACCTGTTTTCTTCTTTTGTTTATATACATAATTGAGTGCAAGCAGCCCTGCGAGAAACCAGACCGCGCCCCACGCGTCGGAGAGAATGGGATAGAAGAAACTGAACCGCAGGGGAACATGCCAGCTCATGAGGAAGATCAGGCACAGGAGCAATCGTATCCATGAGGTCTGAATGAACTGGCGAAGCCAGAGGAGCAGGAGAATGGAAACGATGAACATCGCCGCGAGGTTTACCTCGAGTGCGCTCTGGAGAAGATCCTTACCGGTAGCCTTGGCATATTTGCCCACGATAAAGGGAGTACCGATCCTCTTTATGAAGGGAATTTCTCCCGTTACTTTCGTTGCGCCGTCACGATACTGTTCCGCGATGCTATAATAGCGCATGCCGTCCCAACCCTGTCCGTTATTGCAGGAAAGTCTTTGCTGACCCTTATAGATGAAACAGGATATGAAAAAGATTGCGGAGACGATGAGAAGCTCGGTGAATAATTTCATATGCGAATTCAAGGTTAGGTTTATGGACGAAGGTTGGTGAGCGCCGCCAAATATAGTTAGTAAATATTCTTTCTCATAGTCACCGGAAAGGTTGATAGCAATGAGGTGCGTCCCAGGGCGCGCTGATTTTCTTTTTCTTAAACAATGTATTATCTTGACATCCGAAACTCTATAATCCAAGACTCAATCGTCTAAAAATCAGCTGATTGTATTTTTCCGTTGAAAATCTTCCCAGGCGCTGACCGGCTGCCCCTAGCGTACCAAAAGATAAGCACACCAATGAAATCGTACATTCTACTTCTTCGACCAAAAGATTGGATCAAGAATCTATTCCTGTTCATCCCGTCTTTTTTTGCTGGCGCCTTCTTCGATGCCTGGAAGTCAGAGTTACTTTTCGGTGGGTTTCTTGCCTTTAGTTTCCTGGCCAGCAGTATTTATATTATCAATGATTACCGGGATATAGAAGATGATAAGAAGCATCCGGAAAAATGCAAGCGTCCGCTGGCGTCCGGCGCGGTAAAGAAGCCCATTGCCATTGTCATTTGCATACTACTTATCATCTCGGGCGCTCTCATTGCCTATTTCGTAGACACCACCTGGCGGTTTCTCTTCATTCTCGGCGTGTATTTCTTCCTGAACCTGGGATATTGTTTTGGACTGAAGAATATTGCCATCCTCGATATACTCATTCTCTCCTCGGGGTTTGTATTGCGGGTGAAGGCGGGCGGCGCCATAGCGAAAGTAGACACGTCGCAATGGCTGATCATCATGACCTTCCTGCTTGCGCTGTTCATGGCTATCGCAAAGCGGCGGGATGATATTTTACTGAAGATCTCAACGGGAAATGATATGCGAAAGTCGGTAAAGGGCTACAACCTCGATTTTCTCAATACCATGCTGGGCCTCTTCAGCGCGATCATCATTGTGGCGTATATCATGTACACCGTGGATGTGAGTACTTTCGAGCGGCTGCATACTCACCGGCTCTATTACACCAGCCTCTTCGTTATCGCCGGCCTGATGCGTTACCTGCAGATCACCATGGTGCAGCAAAAATCGGCGTCGCCCACAAAAATATTATACAAGGATACGTTCATACAGCTGACCCTCGTGCTTTGGATCATTAGCTTTTATTTCATCGTGTACATGAAGGACACTGTAATTTTTCGAAAATGAAAAAGACAATTGCCAACTGGGGAAACTTCCCGGTGATGCAGAGCGAAGAACGAAGTTTCTCGACAACAGGAGAACTCCGCCAGCTGCTTAAGGACAATGGACCCTTCATTCCCCGCGGCAACGGACGCTGCTATGGAGATGCATCGCTCGGCGAGACAACGATCTCCGCCCTTAAGTTTGATAAGATCCTCTCCTTCGATACGGCGAATGGTTTATTTGAATGCCAGAGCGGGATCACCCTCGACCAGGTATTGGAAGTAGTTGTGCCGAAGGGCTGGTTCCTGCCGGTAACACCCGGGACCAAGCTTATTACCGTCGGTGGTGCTGTTGCCAGCGATGTGCATGGGAAGAACCACCATGTGGATGGCTCCTTCTCCAATCACATTGCTGAAATGGATATCGTGTTGGGCACGGGTGAGACCTTGACCTGCTCACCAACTATGAATGCGGATCTTTTTGTTGCAACGTGCGGTGGAATGGGGTTGACAGGGATGAGCACACGCGTGAAATTCGGGCTGAAGAAGATCGCCACTTCCTATATAAAGCAGAAGCAGTTGAAGGCGGAGAACCTGCAGGAGGTTATCCGGCTATTCGAGGAGTATAAGGATTATACTTATTCGGTGGCCTGGATCGATTGCCTGAAGAAGGGAAAACATTTCGGCCGGAGCATCCTCATCCTCGGTGAGCATGCTACGGAGGAGGAACTCCCCGCAAAGTATCGTGGCGAGCCGCTCAGGCTGCCTAAGAAGAAGAGCATCAACTTTCCCTTCAATCTCCCTTCATGGGTATTGAATACGTTTACGGTAAAGATGTTCAACTTCCTCTACTATGGAAAAAATTTCAAGAAGGAAATCAATAACGTTGTTTCATACGAACCGTTCTTTTACCCGCTCGATGCTATTCAACATTGGAACCGGGGCTATGGGAAGAAGGGATTCGTGCAATACCAGTTCGTTGTTCCATTGGAAGGAAAGCAAGGGCTTGTAGAAATATTGGAACGGATCAGCAGCAGGGGCATGGGTTCTTTCCTGGCGGTGCTGAAGGTATTCGGCAAGCAGGAGAGCATCATTTCATTCCCGGAAGAAGGCTATACACTCGCGCTTGATTTCCCGGTTCGCAAGGGGCTTTTCGAATTCCTTGACGAACTTGATAAGATCGTTCTGCAATATGGGGGACGGCTTTATATGTCGAAGGATGCAAGGATGCACCCGGATGTATTGAGGGCCGGCTATCCCGGGCTTGACAAATTCAAAGAGATCGTTCATAAATATAACCCGGCCGGGAAGGTCCGTTCCATTCAGTCTGACCGGCTATTACTGACAAAATAATTTCACAAATGTCATCCATTCTTATCCTCGGCGCGACTTCCGATATTGCCGTGGCGATAGCAAGAAAATTCGCAGAAGAAAAATATTCCATCCAGCTCGCTGGCAGGGATACAGAGCAATTGAAACCGATTCAATCGGATATCCAGGTGCGATATGGTGTGGACTGCACCATTCATGCATTCGATGCCGTGCAGTTCTCATCGCATGAGGCTTTCTTCCAGGGCCTGTCGCCGAAGCCGGACATTACGGTGTGCGTGATGGGAGCCATGTTTGATGAGGACAAGGCCTTCAACGACTGGCCGACTGCCAAGACGATGATCGATACTAACTTCAGCGGACCGGTTTCTATCCTCAATATTGCCGGCCGTTATTATTCGGAGCAGAAAGCTGGAACGATCGTAGGCATCAGCTCGGTGGCGGGCGAAAGAGGCCGGCAGAGTAAGCTGATCTATGGCAGTTCGAAGGCGGCATTCTCTGCTTACCTCGCCGGCCTTCGCAATAAATTATTCAAGGATAAGGTACACGTATTGAGTGTCAAGCCCGGCTTCGTGTATACGAAGATGACCGCGGAACTCACTCTTCCCAAGCCGCTGACTGCGCAACCGTCGGAGGTGGCGAATGCGGTGTTCAAGGGAGTGAAGAATAAGAAGAACACGGTGTATGTGAAATGGATGTGGCGCTGGATCATGCTGATCATAAAAAATATTCCCGAGTTCCAGTTCAAAAAAATGAAACTGTGAAGAAAAGCATCGCCTTTTTTGATTTCGATGGAACCATTACCACGAGGGATACTCTCCTGGAGGTCATCAAGTATTTCAAAGGCAGGCGTTCCTTCTATACCGGTTTTTTTCTGAATAGCCCTTTCCTGGTCGCCTACAAGTTGAACCTCATCGGCAACCAGCAGGCGAAGGAACGCATCCTCAGTTATTTTTTTGGCGGAATGACCACGCAGGATTTTCAGCAACGCTGCGATGAATTTGCGGAGAACAAGATCCCATCGCTCCTTCGCCAGGGAGCTGTAGAAGAGATGGAGCGATTGAGGCAGGCGGGAACGGAGATTGTGATCGTGTCTGCATCGGCGGGCAACTGGATAAAGAAGTGGGCCGTAAAAAATGGGCTATCGCTGATAGCAACAAAGTTGGAAATGAAGGAAGATCAGCTCACGGGCAGGATCGAGGGAAAGAACTGTTACGGCCAGGAGAAGGTGCGACGGATAAAGGAGGAATACGATCTATCCGGATATGAAGAGATACTTTGTTATGGAGATTCGGGTGGCGACCGGCCGATGCTGGCGCTGGCGACCCAGGGATTTTATAAGCCATTTACAACGTGAGACGTGCGACGTGAATCGTGAGACGTGAATCGTCAATACAACACTCTATAATTAGAATATTCGAATCGAGTAAGGTCCTTTCCTGATCGATTCGAATATTCTAATAGCAGGGTGTATTCACGATTGACGACTCACGATTCACGTCGAGGATTCACGTTCGTACTTCTGCTCCTTCACTAATTTCCCAAATGCATTCGATTCTTTTTCTTCGGTCAGCCTGAACCCATGATTGGTATAGAGGTGGGCGGCGGCGGATAGTTCATGCGTGGTCCAGAGATAGGCGGAGCGATAGCCGGTATTCCTGAAATGCGCCATGAAGAGGCCCATTAATTTCTTGCCGAGACCGAGTCCGCGGTAGGCGGGTTCCAGGATGAAGTAACGCAGTTGTGCCGCATCGCCGCGATGCATTAGCAGGAGAAAGCCAACGATCTTCCCATTATGCTCCGCTATCCATGCGCGGTCCTTCACCTCATCGTATTGGTTGTAAAATTCATTGAGTCCTGCGGCCACATAGGTCTCGAATGTTATCCCGTAATCGTATTCCTTTTGATAAAGATGGCCGTGGAGATAGGTGATATAGCCAATATCTCCCGGTTGGAGAGTGGTCCGGATCGTGATCTCTTCGGGGGATATTTTTTCTTTCATTATTTAATTGAGCGTCTTAAGAAGGTCGATCACCGTCATGAAGTCCTGCTGTTGGCTATACGCCTTTATCTTGTCGAGGGCGGTTGAATAGTCTTTGAAGAAGGTGTACAGGTTTTCCTTCGCCTGGTCATATCGCTTGTCCCTCATGCGTTGCCCAACCGGGAAGGCGGCATAGGAAACGGCGCCATTTTCCGTTCGCTCGAAGACAAAATTTGCATAATTGCCGGCACCGAAGCCGTTATATCCCGTGGTGTACACCAGGTAAATGTTGAAGCTGCCAGTGTCTATCACTTCGCCGAAGGTCTGTTTGATCCTGGATGTTTTTCCCAGCAGCGCATATTCCTCCGCGAATACATCGAAATTGCGAAGCGCTTTAAATTTCATTGAATCGACGGTAAAGCCGTCGATCTCGCTGGCGGAAAATTTCTGTATGCCGGCCTTTTCATTTTCCCTGAACCGTATTTGCTGTGCCTGCGATACAAACCATTTTATTTGCCCGTTTTGCGCCGCCGCGGTATCGGACAGAATCGCGCCGGGCCGGAATTCTCTCATGAAGGAATATTGTTGCGCAGAAACGAACTGGGTGGCGCAGAGGAATAGGAATATTAATGAAGATCTCATAGATAGGGTTGTTTCTTTGCTCAGAAAGATATAGAATCCGG
>DATHKS010000225.1:0-7559 GCA_035488975.1 Chitinophagaceae bacterium
AAAACAGATCTATTTAGCCACCATCAATGCAAATACCAAGTGGGAAGGCCAAATCTACGGCTGGCCTATTATCCGTTCAGAACTAAACAATCACTTCAGAGATAGACTATTAAAAAATGACACACTTAACTAAGCAGACCCTCCAGCGCTGAGAAGAAAAGTAACAACTAGTAAGGTGTAATGAATCTCCTGATACCACGCCCCATTTGCACATTGGCACATTGGCTAATTGATCTCATAGCCAGCGATCATCGAAGAGACACCGATCCCCGCAATCTTATATCTGCCGATGAAGTACCCACCAATACATCTGCCTTACCGGGCAGAAGGGCCATTTCATCCTTCTTCACATCATACCGTTTCAACTGCTCCTTTGTCACTATGAAGGTGATGCTTTTACTCTCGCCTGGCTTTAGGTTTATGCGTTTAAATCCCTTCAGTTCCTTTATCGCCGTTTGGCCTGCCTGGTGAATATATAATTGCGCGACCTCATCGCCGGCCATTTTCCCAGTGTTCTTTATTGCAACCGAGACCCGTAGTTTATCGTTTGCCAGGGGATCTATTTTCAGGTTGCTGTATTCAAAATCGGTGTAGCTCAGTCCATAGCCGAATGGATACAGCACCGGCTTTTCACAGAACCGGTAGGTCTTTCCCTTCATGCTATAATCGGTGAAGGCGGGAATATCATTTATCGATTTATAAAAAGTAATGGGTAACCTGCCCGCCGGGTTGTCCGAACCGAATAACACATCGGAGATAGCAGTGCCCGCTTCCTCGCCGCCATACCAGCTTTCGATGATGGCGTCGACATTCTCGTTCTCCCAGTTGATCGACAATGCGCTTCCGTTCATGAGCACGAGTATTATGGGCTTGCCGGTCTTCTTCAATTCCTTCAAGAGCGCTGTCTGAACGGGTGGAAGCTCGAGATCGGTCTTATCACCTCCCTTAAATCCCTGGATGCTGATCGGCAGCTCCTCTCCTTCCAGCCGTGGCGAGATGCCGCCGAAGAAGAGCACGATATCGGCTTTCGATGCGGCCTCGATCGCCGGGCTGAAATCATTTTCCCAATTATAGCCCACCGTGTCTACGATGTGACAGCCTTTTCTATACACCAGCTTGCTATGATTGCCAAACAATGCACTTTGCATAATCTCGATAGCATGCAAAGGAGTGTTTATGGAAGCCGGCTCACCATTATAATTACCCAATTGGACCTGCGGATCGTCAGCATTCGGGCCGATGATGGCGATGTTCCTGGCAACGAGCGAGAGTGGCAGGATCCTATCCTTATTCTTCAATAGCACGATCGATTCGCGGGCCAGTTTTCGTGCGAAGTCGCGGTGCTCCTTGTCATTGATGACGCTCGCGGGTATCTTGTCATAGGGATTGAGTTTCTCTGGATCGAACATGCCCAGTTTGAACCTCGCTCTCAACAGGCGGGCGACCGCTGTATCGAGTTCGGCCTCTTTGAGAAGCCCCTGACGGATCGCAGGCAGTACGGCCCCAGGGTAACCCATGCAGTGATTATCCACGCCGGCTCTTATTGCGGCGGCCATGGCTTCGATGGAATCTTTTGCAGTATGATGCGAGACGAACATATCGTACACCGCCCCGCAGTCTGTTGCTATGAAGCCTTTAAACCCCCATTTCTTCCGGAGTATATCGCTTAAGAGGAAAGGGCTGCTGCAACAAGGTTCACCATACAGCCTGTTATACGCGCACATGAAGGAATATACTTTTGCGTCCTGCGCAAGCATTCTGAAGGCAGGAAGATAGGTTTCCCACAGGTCTTCTTTCGATGGATCGGCATCGAAAGAATGGCGCTCCGGTTCCGGTCCGCTGTGCACTGCGAAATGTTTTGCAGTACAGATGGTCTTGAAGTAACGGGGATTATTTCCCTGCATGGCCTTGACGAAGGCCGTACCCATGATGCCGGTGAGATAGGGATCTTCGCCATAGGTCTCGTGTCCCCTGCCCCAGCGCGGATCGCGGAAGATGTTGATATTGGGAGAATAGAATGTCAGTCCCTCGTATAATCCATGTTTGCCTTCCCGTATAAACTGTTTGTATTTGGCCCTTGCTTCATCACTGATCATCACACCCATCTGGTAGATGGCTGCGCTGTCGAAGGTAGCGGCGAGGCCGATGGGCTGTGGAAAGGAGGTTGCCAACCCGGCGCGCGCCACGCCATGGAGCGCCTCATTCCACCAATTATACTCCGGGATATGCAGGCGATCGATAGCCGGTGAAGTATTGTTTAGTTGTGAAGCCTTCTCTTCCAGCGTCATTCGTTTCAACAGGTCGTGGATCCTGGTCTCGAGTGGTTGTGCCGGATCCAGGTATAGTTGAGACCGGCCAGCAAAATGCAGAAGGAGGAAGAAAAATATGAAGAGTGTGCGTTGCATAAGTAGTTACGTGAATCGTGAACGTGAATCGTGAGTCGTCAATCGTGAATGGCACCCTCCGTCGCGTTAGAGATTCCTGTTTTCAGACTGTCGCTATTCACGATTGACGACTCACGATTCACGTTCACGACTCATAATTCACCTTTACCAATATGTTTGTAGTACTGCAAACCCAGGCGACCCTTGCCCCAGCGGGGCAACATGTTTGTAGCCAAGTACCCCCCTCGTGACCTTTGCCCCAGCGGGGCAATATGTAAATTAGCAAAATCATTAAAAATATATTTCGTTCATCAAGGCCATGGCTGGTTTACAATTCCATGTATTCTTTCCTGAACATGTTGCCCCGCTGGGCCAAAGTGGCTTATTAAAGTAGGTCTTCAACGTGAATCGTGAGTCGTCAATCGTGAATAGCGACACTCTGATCGATTCGAATATCCTAACAGCAGAGTGTTCAATTCACGATTGACGACTCACGATTCACGTTCACGTTCACGTTGAGCTACTTCAGTTCAATATTAATTACAGTATCCGGCTCTTCCAACACTATCCCATCCGTATACACCGTTATCCCGCCCTTCTGCACCTTATAGCTAACAGGCTTATCGGTTCCAAGCAAGGTGACTCTTTTGATCTTGGCCTTTACGTCGGGAATAAGGATCACATTTCCCTCGGGCTTGGCAAACAGGTGTATATAGATATTCTTATTCTTTTGCGTGGTCACGCCCCAGAGTTGCGGCGCCAGCGGGCCGCCTCTCGTTCCATAAATACTCTCTCCGTGTTGTTGTATCCATTTTCCCGCCTCGGCCAGTGTATCCCTGAATTCGGGTTGAATGACTCCATTGGGCATCGGACCTACATTCAACAACAGGTTTGCATTCCTACCCGCCGCGCTTACCAGTAACTGCACCACCTGTTTCTTTGTCTTGTAATGACGGTCGGTGATATTGTATCCCCAGGCCCCGTTTATGGTCTCGCAGGTCTCCAGCGGAACATCGGTTGCCGCTTTCTGAAAACTAAGGCCCGACTTATTCTCGCCAGGCAGGTCTCTTTCGAACATCTGGAAGTCCTCACCGGGTATCGGTGCGAGGTGGTGATTGTTGCCGATCATACATTTCGGCTGCAGCTTATGAATGAGGCTATAGATCTCGTTGTACTTCCAATCGATCCTCGAACTGCGATCCTTGTCGCCCTCCGGGTTGGTCTGGTCCCAATGACCATCGAACCAGATCGACATGATATCGCCATAGTTGGTGAGCAGTTCGGTCAGTTGATTCTTCATGAACTGGAGATAGGACGCATAGTCACCATGTCCCGTTCTTCCCGTGCCCTGGCCGGTGCGGCCCGTCTCGCGGGGGTAGTCTTCCCGGTACCAGTCCAGCAAAGAATAATAGAGTCCCAGCTTGAGGCCCTGCTTCCGGCATTCGTCCGCCAGCATCTTCAAAACATCCTTGCCATACGGTGTATTGGCGATCTTCCAGTCGGAGTACTTCGTGTCCCAATTGGAAAACCCATCGTGGTGCCGCGTAATGAAAACGATATATTTCATTCCCGCATTCTTCGCCGTTGACACCCATTTTGCCGCATCGAAATCAATCGGGTTAAATACGCGCAGCAACCGTGTATAGTCTTCTTTTTTGATATTCCTGTTATTCATCACCCATTCGCCATCGGCAAGTACGCTCGACAGGCCCCAGTGGATGAACATGCCGAACTTATTGTCCTGGTACTGGTGACGGGCTTCCACATTTTCCGTGGTGGGCGTGTATTCTTGTGCAGGCAGGGTTGAATGAACACAAAAGAGGAGCAGGGCAATTATCAGGATGTTTCTCATACTGTCAAAAATTTAATGGGAGTCTCTATCGATGTTTTAAAATTAAGTGGTTTCGGCTAGGGAAGGAAAAATTGTTGTGGATCTGGGAGTGGGAATAGGAGGTTGGAATTGGGAATAGGGGATTAGGAATTGGGCCTCTTTCGAAGAATCTTCGCGTTCTCCCCCTTATCAACTTACCAACCTATCAACTTATCAACTTACAGATCACCATCAAATTCCTAGATCCGCACCTTACCTTTGCCCCTCAAATCATACGCATGGAGTACAGAATTGAAAAGGATACAATGGGAGAAGTGAAGGTCCCTTCCGACGCTTACTATGGCGCCCAGACGCAACGCAGCATCGAGAATTTTCAGATCGCGCAGGACATCAACCGGATGCCTATTGAGATCATTCGCGCCTTCGCCTATTTGAAGAAGGCCGCTGCCATCACCAACCAGGAAGCGGGTGTCTTACCCGCAGAGAAGGCCGCATTGATCGGCAAGGTGTGCGACGAGATCCTCGATGGCAAGCTCGATGCGTATTTCCCATTGGTGGTATGGCAAACGGGAAGCGGCACGCAAAGCAATATGAATGTGAATGAAGTGGTGGCCTATCGCGGTCATGTCATTAATGGCGGAGCATTGACCGACAAGGATAAGTTCCTTCATCCCAATGATGACGTCAATAAGTCGCAGTCCTCCAACGATACCTTTCCGACGGCCATGCATATAGCAGCCTACAAGATACTTGCGGAGATCACTATTCCCGGCATCGAGAAATTGAGAGATACCCTGGCGAAGAAGAGCAAACAGTTCATGAACGTCGTGAAGATCGGCCGCACGCATTTCATGGATGCCACGCCTCTTACTGTGGGACAGGAATTCAGCGGATATGTCTCGCAATTGAATCATGGACTGAAGGCAATAAAGAATACGCTGTCGCATCTCAGCGAACTTGCCCTCGGCGGCACTGCGGTAGGTACGGGCATCAATACGCCGGAGGGATATGCGGAGAATGTCGCTTCGCATATTGCAAAGCTTACGGGGCTGCCCTTCATTACCGCAGAAAATAAATTCGAGGCGCTGGCGGCACATGATGCGATCGTGGAATCGCACGTCGCACTGAAGACGGTAGCCGTGAGTCTTATGAAGATCGCCAATGATATCCGTATGCTCTCATCCGGCCCACGGTCGGGGATCGGCGAACTCCATATTCCCGATAATGAACCCGGGTCGTCCATCATGCCGGGCAAGGTGAATCCAACACAATGCGAGGCGTTGACGATGATCGCGGCACAGGTATTGGGAAATGATGTGGCCATCAATATCGGCGGCGCTACCGGCCATTTCGAGTTGAATGTGTTCAAGCCGGTAATGATCTATAATTTCCTTCATAGCGCAAGGCTTATCGGCGATGGTTGTGTTTCTTTTAATGACCGGTGTGCGGAAGGCCTGGAACCGATTGAAGCGAATATTAAGAAACACGTCGATAATTCTCTCATGCTGGTGACCAGTCTCAATACGAGGATCGGCTATTATAAGGCGGCTGAGATAGCACAAAAGGCTCATAAAGAGGGCACCACCCTAAAGGAAATGGCGGTAAAACTGGGCTATGTCACACCCGAGGAGTTCGATAAATGGGTAGTCCCGGCGGACATGGTGGGTAAGCTCGAAAAATAGGCCTCAAACATCATTCTGATAGAGAAGGGTTTAAGTATTCTCCCTTTTTTTTACGGCTAAATGCTTGCAAATCGGCGGCTGCCAGTATATCTTAGGAGTCGAATCGAATCAACCGTCACCCTAAATCCGACTATCTATGAGAAGCATTGCTAAGCAATCTCTTTATTTTTCCGCCTATCCGCTCAAAGCACTGGAGCAAGCCGCTGCAAAAAGCGTTGAGACCGTTCAATCACCTTACTTAAGATCATTACTTTCCGGCAAGACCATGACAAGGCTCAGGATCTCTCCCATGGCAAACCCTTACCCGGTTGGAACAGGTAAGAGCCTTACTCTCCGTCCTACATTATCGAACACGAAGGAGCCGGAAGGAAAGGAATGGTTCAACCACTACGAATAAGTCTCTACCATAATCTGAAAATAAAAATGGCCTCCACGATGGAGGCCTTTTCTTTACGGTCTTGATTGTTGAATATCGTGCTGTTAAATATTCAATACGCAATATTCAATGTTCAAGTAAGCACTCCGCTGTTTGCAATTTCCTTCTTTGTTCGTAGGTCAGAAATAATTAATACCCAATATTCAATTTTCAGGTATTAGACTGAAGAGCTCAAATACGAAAGAACTGTTCGATATGAGGATCCCTTGAGCATTGAATATTGAGTATTGAATATTGAATATTTTAATTGCCTTTTTTGCCGCTTCCCTCCCCCGCCCGAAAGTTCATTTTCCCGCTTTTTCCCATCTCTCTGACAGTCAGCCTCGGTCTCCCCGAGGCTGCCTTATTATTACCACCTATTAACGAATAACCCCGAAAAAAAGCAAGTGCTTTCACTCGCATTTTATATGCCTAAATTCCTATTGCGGCAGGGCCGGATTTGGCCTAGTTTAGTGTTGATTAAATCCATCTTTTGAAAACCATTTTATCCAATACATGAAAACACCTTTACGCAGTTTTTTATTGTTGCGATCAAAGAGGATTTTATTTTTACCGGCAATAATCTGCCTCATTCTTCTATCACTCCCCGGCGTTGCACAGACAGTGACAACAGGTAAGAGCTATGTGAATATTTCACGGCCAAACGGGGGCACATTTGTGCCTGGTGATATCATCGAAGTGCGTGCAACAATAGCCATTACCAATGTAGCAGCTGGTACCCCTGTTACACAGATCCGCTATAACGATACCGTTAACACAGCGGCCTTTACTTACATACCTAATACATTGCAGATATTATCCAATGAAGGCCGCCCACAGCGGACGCTGCCATCACTCGGCGCACCCTTTACGGATAATTCGGATCCCGACTCTGCCAATATCCGCGCAAGTACCTTTATCCGGTTCAATATCGGGAATGGCTCGGGCGCCTGCGATGAACTGGCGCAAGGAAACGGAACCACGAATGCCGGTAGCCTTTGGACGCTCTTGCGTCCCCGCTTCTTCACTACTTCGTGTATAAGAGTGTACAGTTTCCGGGTGCAGATCAAGAATTCTCCTGCCGTGAATTACGGCATGACGATACTCCTGAATGCGGGTAATTTCCGCTACAGGCTTGGATCAACCAATTTCGTGAGTAATTTCTCTGCCTATAAGATCACACTGGCGCCCGATTTTGGGCTATGTACAAACTCGATTGGAAGTAATGCCGTGGTTGGGGAATCCGG
>DATHKS010000226.1:0-5729 GCA_035488975.1 Chitinophagaceae bacterium
CATCTTTTAATACCGAAATACTTTCAATATCGTTGGGATTGATACCCGCGAGCAGGTTGCTCGAGTTGGTCAGACTGGATGCATCCCCCGTATTGATAGGCATACCGTCGATAACGAACAACGGTGCCGAAGAGGCGGAGATGGACCCGATGCCCCGTATGCGTATTTGCTGTGCCGCGCCGGGCTGACCACTGGTGGCAACGGATTGCAGACCGGCTACCTTACCCTGGAGTATCTGGTCAACGGAGGCCAATGGAACATTCTCCAATTGCCTGGCCTGTACCTTACCCACGGCACCCGTCAGTTTCTTCTTCTCCTGCTCGCCGTAGGCCACGGCTACCACCACTTCGTTGAGTGATTGTATGTTCCTGGCGAGGGCAAGGCTGACATCCGATTGCCCGCTGGCGAGTGTCACCTCCCGGCTATCGAATCCGGAAAAAGTAAACACCAGCGTTTTTGCCGTTGCGGGAACGGTGAGATGAAAATGTCCATCGGCATCGGTAGTGGTGCCCACTCTCGAATTCTTCACGGTGATGTTTACACCTTGCAGGGGTGACTTGTTTTGCTCATCGGTAATCTGCCCGGTTATATCCCGTTGTGCATGCACGAAGGAAAAACCGGCTGTAATCATTGCGATTAGTAGAAATAGTCTTTTCATAAACTGGTTTTGATTGATGTTTATTATGACAAAAGGATGGGATCTATCAGCATCGCCCCCACCCCCAAATTGACTTAACCATGACATTCATTGCAGAAATTGGGAAGAGGCCTGACATTCGTAATGCACGAGTTGGAGAAATTTGTCTCATAGCCGAATAGTTTTGGATTGTTTGAAAAAAACAAGGCAGCAATATTCGCATAGATGCTTCGCACTAACGGGCATTTATTGCTGAACCATGAATACGATTGGCTAAAGCACCTGATTGGATAATTGCGCGATAGACTTCAATCATGAATAAACATTACCAGGGCATGGAACATATACCAGGGAATTAAATTTGATGAGCAAAGCAGCGTAAATGACACCCGACCCCTCCATCATTTCGATCACAATCCAGCGTTTTTTCGGTTCGTCTTACATTTCCGGGATAATCACTTACCACTTGTAATGGAAATTGTCCATGAGAAGAATTTCGTACTTAGTTAACACTCTGTACAGATAGTTTTATATAAGGATCACCGATTTACAATCACGCACATGAGAAAGTCCAGTCTAAAAAAAGGTTCACTGAACCCCCACCGCTGCTATGATCAAGGATTTGATTTTGAGAATTGTATTCATTCCCTTGCTGGGGATAGGCCTGCCGCTTATCTCGGGGATCATCACCTATTCTGAGTATTCTCCTCTACAGCTGGTACTCGCCGATCTCTTCTTCATCCTCACCTCTTACCTCATCTGGCAGGGTTGCAATTTCATACACTCGCGCCTGCGCCCTCTTTATAAGCCTATCTCCAACCCTTTCTCCAAGATCGCTGCGGTTTGTTTTGTCACGGGTTTGTATGGAGCCTGCACCGGCGGCCTCTCCTCGCTGATCTGGATGAAGATTTCCCTGGAAAAATTCGATGTCACCGGCGTCTATAAATTCATTGCCGCCTGCGTAGCCGCGGTCATCATCTTCACGCTGATATACGAGATACTTTTCCTGAGCAAGGAGCGCGAGCTCGACAATAAGATCGTGGATCAGCTCGACAGGGAGCGGTCGCAGGCGGAGCTGCAGGCGCTCACCAACGAAATGGATCCCCATTTCATCTTCAATTCCCTTAACACCCTGAACCATCTCATAGTAAATGAGCCGGAGCAGGCCTATCTCTTCAACAACCGCCTGGCGCAGGTGTACAAGTATTTCCTGATAAATAAGAATAAGGAACTGATCCCGCTCCGCGACGAATTGGAATTCATCGAAAGCTATTTCTACCTCCTGCAGATCCGCCATGACGACAAGCTGCTGTTGCATACCAACCTGGATGAAAAGAATGGAGGAGTGATGATCCCGCCCTGCTCGCTGCAGATCCTGGTGGAGAATGCCATCAAGCATAATGAATTCTCCACCGGTAGCCCGCTGCACATTAAAGTGACGGCAAACGATCACTACCTGAGGGTCAGTAATAATATCAAACCGAAACAATACGCGGTCAACTCGACCGGCATCGGTCTGAAGAACCTTCGCTCGAGATATAAAATACTTTTTCGAAAGGATATTTCCATAGAGACAACGCGGGAAGATTTCATTGTTAAACTACCATTGATCACATAACCCTAAACCATTTGCCATGTTAAACGCTGTAATTATCGAAGATGAGAGGCCCGCACTCGAGAGCCTCATTACCACCTTATCGAGTATTGCCGATGACCTCCACGTCACTGCCCGCCTCGGCAGTGTAAGGGAGAGTATCGAATTTCTCTCACAGGAGCCTGCTGTCGATCTTATCTTCAGCGATGTCCAGCTCGGCGACGGCCTGTCGTTCGAGATATTCAACCAGGGAAATGTAAAGACCCCAGTCATTTTCATTACTGGTTACGATGAATTCATGATGAATGCCTTCGAGTACAACGGCATCGACTACCTTCTGAAGCCCGTGGATAAGGAAGACCTTCGCAAGGCCCTGACGAAATACCGTATGCTTGAAAAGCATTTCACCAATCACAATTCACTCAATAGCCTGATGCAATACATCGGCGATCATAAGAAAAAGAGGATGATCGTCAAGAAGGGCATGGAGAATATCTCGCTTCGCCTCGACGATGTGGTCCTGTTCTACACAGAGAATAAGATCGTGTACGTGATAGACAGGTGGGGGAAGAAATACCTGGCCGACCGCAATCTCGGAGAACTGGAAGAGGAACTCGACCAGACCACCTTCTTCCGGGCAAACCGCCAATACATCATCAATATAAACTTCATCCGGGGGTTCAAGGCCTACGAGAAGGTGAAACTGATCGTCGATCTCACATTACCCGATCTCAACCACTGCATCATCGTGAGCCAGGAAATGGCGCCGCAGTTTAGGGAATGGATGCATAATGCATGAATGAAATATGCCAATATGCAAATTAGTCAATGTGCAAATTAGCGTGCTACGATTAGTCAATGACTTTACGAATAAGGATCATTGGCACATTTGCACATTGACAAATTTGCACATTATAAAAATCATCAAATTACCAGCAAGCTACACCCCCTCACATCACTATTATCCATCCTGCCCAGCACTTCAAACTTTCCATCACGATGGATCCTTCCGGCATCATCGGTAGCGACGAAGCTGCAGGAATGAACATTGGCGAGGTCGATCACATTGATCGCGCCGGTGACAGTGCGTGTTTCTATTCCGTCAAATCCTTTCAGGTCGAAGGGATCGGTCTCGTCGCGGACGCCGACCCTCATCCATGGTGGCGACTGGAATAGGCCCTGACCCTTTGAATAGGCCTGCGAAAGCAATTCCGTCATTCCATATTCCGAATGGATCGCGGCTGTGTCGAATGCCTTTTCTAGGATCGCATGGACTTCGTTCCGGGTGATCTCCCGGCGCCGTCCCTTCATGCCGCCGGTCTCCATGATCACCGTATGCCGCAGGTGCTGGGGAAATGCAACGGCAAAATCGAGCAGCGCGAAGGTCACGCCAATTAGCAGCGTAGGCTGTCCCTGGGCCTCGGTCTGCCGGAGAACAGCGGACAGGGCCGCGAACTCGTCAAGATAGAAACCGCTGTGCGGATGGGTGCTGCGCCGGATCATCTCATTCACCATATACACCAGCGACGACTGCTGACGCTCGAGGTAGGAAGGAAGAAGACCGATAATGCACCAATCGCGAAGCGGCCCGTACATGGATTCAAATCCATCCACAAAACTCGCCTCGTACAACGATGCATCCCTGACAAAATGCTGGCTGTTGACGCTGCCCGTTGTCCCGCTGCTCTCGAAGATCACCTGGGGATCGAAGAGGCCGGTCTTTACCTCCTGCGACTTGAAGAACCGGATGGGAAGGAAAGGAATATGGTGTATTTCAGTGACCAGTTCGTTCCCGATGCCAAGCGCATCACAGTACTCCCGGTACACGGGGTTGTTGTTGTATTGAAAACCGAAGATCTCCAGTGCCAGCCGAGTAAATCCAGTCCTCTCCACGCGGAGAATTTTATCGTTCCATTGTCTTTCCATTCAACCCTAATTCTTCTAAAAAGCTTTATATTTGTTTAAACTCAATTGTGCGATATGAAGACCATCCTGGCTCCACTCTCCGTTCTGCTGGCCTTTGTGTTAGTTGCCTGTGGCAAAGATAAGTTTGAAACAAAACCCCGGATTGAAATAAAAAGCTATAGTTCCAAGGAGATCCACCAGGGCGAGTCATTGCGCATACGACTTAATTATTATGATAAGGAAGGCGATCTCGATGAAGGAACCTTCACCGCGATCAGGGACCGGCTTAACCTGCTTCCGCTCGGCCCGGTCGACCTCGCAGATTCATTCGGCTCACTCCTTCCCAAGTTTCCGCCGAAGGACCAGGGTGAGATCAATTTCCAGATCGACTATGGCCGTCTCAAGGAAAGCACCATAGAAAACGATACCATGGTCTTCAGGTTTTATGCCAGTGACAAGGCCGGTAACAAAACGGATACGATCACGTCCGATAAGATCGTGGTGTATCTTCCTTAAGAAATGAATTTCGGCGGTAAACTTTTCCGTTTCTTTATTTTCAGCAACTTCTTCATTGCTTCCTGTGCCATCTTGATGGTGTACCAGACCTGTCATCTCGTGCTCCACCGCCCGCCCGATCTTTATTTCGTCTTCTTCGTCTTTTTCGCCTCGCTTTGCAGTTATAGTTTTCACTGGCACCTGACGCCGGACATGGACTCAAACAGCTCCCGCCTGGAATGGCTGAGGCATAACCGGAAGATCCATACCGTGTTGTTCTTTGTCGGCCTGGCCGGGGCAGCCGTTACCGGGGTGTACCTCCTGGAATACTGGCCCTGGTTGTTGCTGTCGGCCTTCATCACCTTTCTCTATTCGGCGCCCAAGATCCCTCATCCCTGGTTCCGGGCACTCCGCAAGGTAGCCGTGGGCAAGACCATCTTCCTCGCCTTCGTCTGGATGCACGTCACCACCCTGTTGCCGCTTGTCGTCAGTGATGAGCCCTGGCGCACCGATTTCACCCTTTTTGCCTGCAGCCGCTTCTTCCTCATCTACGCCATCTGCATCCTGTTCGACTACCGGGACCGGGAGTACGATATCTCTGTCGGGATCCGCAGCCTCATCACGCTTATGAGCGAAAGGGCTATCGTTGCCCTGTTCCTCATCTCCCTGCTCCTGTTTGCCGCCTCCACGATCGCCATGATAAACTATGGCTACGACTGGCAAGTCATCGTCCTCCTGTTGATTCCCGGCTTCATTGCCGCAGGTCTTTACCGGAAAGCGATAAAGGATCAATCCGACACGCTCTACTATTTTATCCTCGATGGACTCATGGCGCTCTCATCCTTTCTCATGCTCATACTCGGCATTTAACGATTTATAGGGAAGACAGCCGGCAGCAAATCATTTATCTTGCAGGGTTGTTAGCTGTTAACAACTTTTTGCTTCCGGTTCATTCGTAGCACAAAAATTGATAGACTTTACCTTTAATAGTCACCTATGCAAATACATTTCACCAAAGTCATTCACTTCACTCAACTCATAAAGGCCGGCGGACGTCTTCGCGAATTCAATTTCAGGAAACTGAAACAGATGGGCGAG
>DATHKS010000227.1:0-3241 GCA_035488975.1 Chitinophagaceae bacterium
TGCCTGGCAAGAAGATTCGCGTCATTGTTCAGGAATCCCGTAGCCGTGGTATCCTGCGCCGGTGCGAAACTGCGGCGGCTGGTATCCAATGTAAAACCCCGCCGAAGCAGGAGGTCGCGATAGGGATTTGTCTTTCCTTCGAAAGGATACGGGTCGCCAGGTCCTATGGAGATATCATTCCCCTGCATGCCGATCAAAGACGAACGTTGTTTTGCATACGCCTTGCTCAACAGGCCTTCCATTGGTTCCTGCGGAGCAAACCGCGGATCGCCATAATAAAAATCACGGTCGGCAAAAGCCAGGTTCATGGCCTGGTAAAGCGTATGAATGTATTTAACGCTGTTGTATCCCATGCTCTTCAGATCGAAATTCTCGAGGATATTCAGCGATTGGAGAAACATCGGACCTTGCGTCCATTGTTGCAGCTTGTACACCTCGATGCCTTTGTAATTCACATGAAGCGGTTCCTCTTCCACCGGCTTCCATTTCGCCAGATCATCGAGTGTTATCAAACCGCCCTGTTCCTTGCTGCCGCGCACGAATTCCTTTGCTATATCGCCTTTATAGAAACGATCGTATGCGGCCATGATCGCGTCCTCTCTTTTCTTCCCGTTGTGTAATGCCTGTTGCTCGGCATCCACCATTTTCGTGAGGGTGGCCAGCAGATCCTTCTGAACGAAGATCTCCCCCGCCTCCGGCGCCTCGCGCTTCTCTCCCTGGTGCGGAAGGAAGACGGCCTTGCTGTACGGCCATTCTTTCAATCTCTTCTTCTCCCGTTCCATGCTGTTGGCCGTCTGTGCTTCGATGGGGTAACCGGCCGCGAGATGCATGGCGGGAGCCAGCACCTGCTTCAGGCTCATCGTTCCATACTTTATCAGCATGAAACAGATGCCGCCAGGCGTTCCGGGAGTAGTGGCAGCGAGTGGGCCGTATTCGGGAGGAAACTCATAGCCTTTGCTTTTGAAGAAATCAACGGTGGCACCCGTGGGTGCAACACCCATGGCGTTGATGGCAATGACCTTTTTCAATTTTGGATTGTAGATCAGCGCCTGCGTTTCCCCGCCCCAGCTAAGCACATCCCACATGGTACATGTAGCGGCAAGCATTGCACATGCCGCGTCTATTGCATTTCCGCCCTGCTGAAATATCATGGCGCCTGCTTCTGCAGCGAGGGGCTTTCCGGTTATAGCCATCCATTCTTTTCCATGGAGTGGAGGCTTCTGGGTTTGCTGGGCCGACGAAAGGAAATAAGCGGCGAGTAAGAAAGAAAGAAGACAAAGGCGTTTCATGTAAGAGGAGTTTGTGGCTAAAGGTAAATAGTACAATTTGATAATTTGGCAATTTGGTGATTTGATAATGATCCTTATTACATCAGTTCTTACTCATCGGAGCACGCCTCATTATCAAATTACCAAATTGTAAAATTGTCAAATTCGGTTTACCTTCCAGTAACAACTAAAATAATACGTGTATGACAAACAAACCAAACATCGTACTCGTGCATGGCGCATGGGCCGATGGGTCCTGTTGGACCAAAGTTATTCCCGCTTTAAAACAAGCCGGCTATAATGTGGTTGCCACTCAACATTCACTCAATTCACTGGCGGACGATGCCGAGACCACGCGTCGCATGGCAGAGGCCCAGGATGGCCCTACCATCCTTGTCGGGCATTCCTATGGAGGCGCCGTGATCACCGAGGCTGCTCATCTTTGTCCGAATGTCATTGGCCTCGTTTATATAGCCGCCTTTGCACCCGATGCAGGAGAAAGCCTGGTCAGCCTGGGTGCGAGTGCTCCACCACCTCCCGGGGCGGTTGCCGTGCGACCCGATAAGTATGGGATGCTCTGGCTCGACAAAGACTTATTTGCCGGTAATTTCTGCCAGGATGTAGATGCAGCTGAAGCGCTCGTGATGGCCGCAACGCAGCAGCCGATCGCTGTAAAATGTTTCGAAGACAAGATAACCAATGCAGGCTGGCGCAATCTTCCCTGCTGGTACCAGGTCTCGACGGAGGACAGGATGATCCCGCCACTCGCTCAACAATTCATGTCGCAGCGGATCAGTGCCACAACCATCAGCCTGGCCACGAGTCATACACCCTTTATATCAAAACCCGAAGAGATCTCGGCATTTATCCTGCTGGCCGCGAATGAAGTGGTGACAACGAAGACGACGGCGCCGACACTGCAGTGATGCAATTTGATAATTTGGTAATTTGATAATTAGCCAATGAACCTCAGGCCAATCAGACATTACTCATCGGAGCACGCCATAATTGGCACATTGGCTAATTATCAAATTATCAAATTGACTAGGATAGGACATTGACCAATTGGCATAATTCTCCCGTATTTTTGCACATGCGATCGAAAAAAATTTCATTGACCAGCATTCTTTCCAATCTCGGTATCCCGGCGCTCAATGAAATGCAACAGGCCTCGCTGGATGCGAATGCCGTTCATTCCGATGTGTTGCTTTTATCCTCCACCGGCTCCGGAAAGACACTGGGTTTCCTGCTGCCAATCGTCGAGTTGCTCGACCCCGATAACACCAAGACACAGGCTCTCATCATCGTTCCGTCACGCGAACTCGCGTTGCAGATCGAATCCGTCTTCCGTAAGATGGGAACATCGTTCAAGGTAACCTGTTGCTATGGCGGTCACCTGCGCGAGACTGAGGAGAACAATCTTAAACAACCACCCGCATTGCTTATCGGTACGCCGGGGAGACTGGCAGATCATATTCGTCGCGGAAATATTACGACCACTACCATAGAAACTGTCGTATTGGATGAATTCGATAAATCGCTCGAACTCGGTTTCCAGGACGAAATGTCTTTTATTATCAGTTCGCTTCCGTCAATAAAAAAGAGAATACTCACCTCGGCCACGGACGCGGCTTTCATTCCGGACTTCATCGGGTTGGGCGAGCAACCCTTCAAGCTTCATTTTCCGGATACCGAGCCTTCAGACGGCATGGGTCTCGCGGTCCAAATCCTTCAAAGTGATGAAAAGGATAAGCTGGAGACGCTCTTCCGGTTGATCTGCATGCTCGGCAACCGGTCGACCATTATCTTCTGCAATCATCGCGAATCAGTAGAGCGGACCAGTGCATTGCTCCGCGACCGGGACATAGTAAATGTGTTCTACCACGGCGCACTCGAACAACAGGAAAGGGATGTGGCTCTTTGTAAATTCCGGAATGGCACATCAAACGTACTCGTGACCACCGACCTTGCAT
>DATHKS010000228.1:0-4013 GCA_035488975.1 Chitinophagaceae bacterium
AATATGCCTGCCGCACTGATCTCGAGACTATCGGATGATGAAAAATTGAAATTCCGCAGTCTCAATATGCGGCCATTCATACGATCGATGGTCACCCGCCCCGCCTTTCCGCTCTTCTCATTCGTTTCTTCATAGACGACATTCGCTCCCGATATCTTCACTGAATCGACGAATAGCCTCACAGGTATCTGCTTGAGCATGTTCACGGGAAGCAGCGTAACGAGGCCCGGTTCACGGGGTATTCTCTTGTCGCGGAAGTCGGTCATGTATCCATTGTCGATGGAAACGGAACCCAGGTCAAGTACCGAGTCCCTGATATACCGTTCGATATCGAATGGCCCGATAATCACCTTGCCGGTCGTTGCTGCGAGATAGTCCGATTGATAGGGCTGACTCTTGATGAAGGCGTCCCTGTCCGGTGTAGGATGATAGGAAAAGGAATCCATGGTAAAGCGGCGCGAGCTCTTATCATACGCCATATTTCTCCAATTGAATATATCCTTTTCATTATGATAGTTGCCGCTGATCTCCCGTAGACGGAATTGCCGGTTGTCTGCCATCAGTTGCCGCAGGCTCAGTAAGTTTGATGAACTGATGGTGAGATCGTTCAATTTGGCGGAATGAAGCGTCATCCGCCCGGCCTTATGGCCCAGGCTATCGATCACGAAGTCCTTCGCCGTGAGTTCCTTTATGTTTCCCCTCCATTCCCAATCGCCTGCATCGTCTTTCTGCAAGGCAAGGTCTTCGAGCTGGGCAGACACCGTTCCTTTTCCCGCATCGAAGATCCTTCCTCTCGGGCTCTGGTATTTGAATTGGCTCAACCGGAAAAGCAGGCTGCCGACGGAAAGACTTCCACTGGGATCCTTCTTCATTTTTATATTGTTCAGTTCAAACCGGATGCTGTCTTCCTTACCCGACCACTCGATCCTCGCCAAGCCCTTGTCACCCGTGTGCACGTAATCGAGACGCGGCTGTATTATGACCACCCTGTTCAGCGCCAGATCTGGAAAGGCTTTTTCACTCGTGCCTTCCAGGTCTTCCTTCTTCACGAGACGCAGTCTTACGACCGGGTTGACGATCCTGACCTCATCCGCAATTATATCGCCATTGATGATGGCATTCATATCGGGGACCAGGGTGACCGATGGAATCTCAAGGTCCACCGAATCGGATCCCTTATAGTTTGTATAAACGATACCCTTCAACTGCGATACGCGGTGATCGGCCAGCGTAAACGTCTTGATCGATGCCTTCAGATGAGAATCGGTTACCTCGAGATCATTCCCATCGGCGGAGAATCCTTTAATGACGATGCTCTTACTTCCACCGGCGGAGAATTCATCGGCGGCAACAGTGGCAAGGTGCAGCGTGGCCAGTCTCGTCCCATGAGCCACGGTGATCTTGGTATCCTTACCCGATATATCGTTCAGGATGAGATGACGCTTCGATGGGTTTGGCTGACCGCCCAGGGAGGAAATGTTGACATTGGCCTTTTCCCAATGAATGCCGTTGATCGAGAGGTTCTGTAATTTCTCATCTACGATCATGGCATTGATGGCAACGTGCGAGGCTTCGATAGACATGTCCTGCTTATCCTTGATGTGCAAGCTGCCGGCCTTAAGCTGGTTGGTGGTGCCGTTAAACTGCACATCATCCATTCCCACTTCCACATCATTCATCTTGAAGAAACCCTTCTTGAAATTAAGGAGATCGAACGACTGACGCAGCCGCGCCAGCTTCCGCGAGGCCACCAGTTGCTGACCCTTCACGAAGATCGTTGCATTCTCGAGTTGCAACTGGCCCTTGTTTCGGAAGTAGAGATTGATCTTCCCATCTACGATATTCAGGTTGTTCAATTGCATGAAGTTGCTCAGATCGGACAGCGTGCCGAAGATGTCCTGCGACTCGTGTGTCTTCGCCTGGGAGAGATTGTAATTGATGAGCGGCTTATAGAGTGTGACCCGCTCCGCCGCCAATTGCTGATCGAAGATCAGGTTGTCCCAGCTCAGCCCATACAGTTCGAACTGGGGCATGATGAATTGGTTTACCACCTTATCATTCTTCAGTTCCTTATAGGAAAAATTGCTGAGGCTTATCCGCTTGTTGTTGATGAGGATGCTGTCGAACTGGATGGCATAGGCGCTGTCGCGAAGGAAATTCTCATAGTTTCTGATCGCCATGGCGAACCGCTCGACGACGAGCGGCTTGGGCGCATTCTTCTGGATACGCAGGCCCTGCAGCTCGAAATTGTTATGATCTGATCGGAAGGAACTCGGCCTTCCTTCGCGCAGTGTATTGATGTCGAAGGAACCATTCTCCACCACCACGAAGGCGAGTTCCATATCCCCGGTCAGCTGCTGGATGAGATCATTCAACGGGGGAGGCTTTGCGAGACCTGTCCTTTTTCCAAGAGAGACATCGAGTTGGAACTTCGGGTTGATGCAATACACCGAATCGGCCTTGATCACTTCATTGTGATAGAGTGTGTCGAAGTCGATATTCGTCATTAATAATTTGTCGAAAAAAATACGAAAGGAACTATGCGAGCTGTCACCCTTATTGGCCACGATGGTGCAGCTGTCGAATTCCACGAGGCGTTTCAATATATTGATATGAAAATTGCTGAAGCTCAGCCGGTGTCGTCCATCCGGGAAGAGGATGTCCTGGTGTGTCGTCTGAAGAAAGACATTATCGCTGAAAAGTATTCTTTGCTGTGCATCCGTCTTATTACTATCCACGCGGAGGTTGTCGAGCTGGAAGGCGAGTCGCGTGATGGTAACGGGCTTCTCCTCCGGGGCACTCTTGTTGATCATTGAAAACGTTCCATTCTCCACCCGGAAGCGATCCACTTTAAGCACCTTCAATGCGTCCTGTATGGAATTGTAGATGCGGCCCATTTCCTGCGGAATGGAAAGATTCGTATCGTTTTTATTGAGGGTGTCGTCGGCGGGGCGCAGGCGTGTGACGCTGATATCGGGATTGATCAGCCGGATGGAATCGATGTATATCCTCTTCTCGAAGATGATAGGAAGCAGGGCATTCACCTGTATTTTGATGCGATCCACTTTGAACCGGTAGGCATTGGGCGTGGAAACCGTGTCGGTGGAATAGAATACGGCATTCTGTAACTCCATCTTATGACTAAACCAGTTGAACTTGAATTTCTTCACCTTCAGCATCAGCTTGCCCTTCGATGTGGAAGAGACCATATTCTCGATCAACTCTTCCGCATGATTGACGAACCAAAAGTGAAAGGCGACCAGTAGTACAAGTATGCCGCCGCCTATGAAGGCCAAGATTCTCAGTATTTTCCTGGTAATGCGGTTTTGAGCCAAGGGGCGGGACAATTTTAACTTGAATTTACTCAAAATTGCGCGAGCAGTTTGCATAAGTACTGTTATAAAAGAAAAGAACCCTTGCGAGGAGTTCTTTTATGTAAAATTCATGACAGTCTCCCAGGTATATCTTAACCGGCATTGGGACAAACGTGAAGAAGAGGTCGGGGCGGCAGTCGTTGTGATTGATGAGCACCGGTTTCTCGTTTTCCCGGCGGCGGAGGAAATAAAGGCGACGAATAAAAGGCCGCACGCGGTTATGTTCGAACTGCAGGTCCAGGTTCCAGGCCTTCGTTCATTCTCGGCGCAACCCCTGGCGGGGCCCTCCCTCCCCCTCCTCCACCGCCTTTTTGATGTCACATCATGCCCCGTCCGAAGCGTCGATTCGACACTTTGACCAGAAGCAAACCTGCACATTGACATCCACATGGGCCTTTCAGCCGTTTGAAACTATATCCGTCTACGTAAACGGATACTTAAGTAAGCGATTTACAGTAAGACAAATATCGATTGCCAGCCAGCGAAGCCAAGGGGAGAAACACCAGAATAAAAATGTGAAAAAGCGAGAAGATTGCTTCAACGAACCCTTTTTTATAATAGGTTGTCTGCTTATATGAAGTTCCTCATCGCTTCGTGAACTCGTCCGTCATGAAATCATCGAGCTTATCCGCCCAGGTG
>DATHKS010000229.1:0-3933 GCA_035488975.1 Chitinophagaceae bacterium
TCTTTCCATTGCGGAAGTACAGGAGGGACAGACCCCGGCGGAAGCGATACTCTACAACACCCCCGTGTATACCCGCGGCTACCTGCGCGCGCCGTACGAGAATTATCCTTCCACGTATTCTGCGCTGGTGCCGGGGAAGACCTATGCCTGGCAGGTGACGGCGCGCAACGGCGTGAGTTATGCGGCGGCGACGGAGGCATGGACGTTCAGCATAGGAAAGGATTCGGCGAAGCAACAGGCCAATACTGGCGCCTATATTTTACTCCGGACATCTACCGACAACGGCAGTGGACTGAGCGAAGTGGCCGGGCAAACAGTTTCCATTAAATACTATTCATTCGACAAGACCCATGAAGCGTCTATTCGTTTTTTCTCAATGGATCAGAAAATGATCATGGAGAAAAAGCAAACGATCACCTATGGGGAGAACTATCTTGATATTTCCCTGAAAGATAACTTCAACCACGGACAGGTTTACCGGGTGGAGATAACAGACCAAAAAAATAATAAGCACACCGCCGTTTTCCGTGTAAAGTAATTCAACTGATTTATTATGATCCACCGATTATCCGTCAAGTATTCCTGGTTTTCCGCGTATTTCATGTTCCTTATTTTTTTATCGAGCCTTGTGCCCGCATATGGCCGGGGTAATTATGTTTCGACAGCGCGGAGTTTCTATAGCACCAGACAAATTTTAGCCAATCGCAATAGCATCGCCGGTCATCGTGTCCGCGCGAAAGACCTGCGTATGGCTGGCTCCCCGGCAAAGGAAAACGTGAATGCATTGCCGCCACCCACACCGGCGGACAAAATGGATATCGGCGGACCCAGCCAGCCCGAAATGAGTTCCTTCAAGTCGGTTGGTACGAATAATATGGTGAATCTATTCACCGGCGATTTTAGCTATAATATTCCCCTGCTGGATGTGGGCGGCTACCCGGTCAACATTTTTTATGACGGCAGTATTTCCATGGAACAGGAAGCAAGTTGGGTAGGCCTCGGCTGGAACATTAATCCCGGCACCGTCAACCGCAATATGCGCGGCATACCGGATGATTTCAATGGTGAGGATACGCTCTTGCAGACGCAGCGGATGAAAGACAATAATACATTCGGTGTGAATGTAGGCGCCAATATCGAGTTGCTCGGCATCGATCAGTTGGAAATGTTTAAAGGATCGGCGGGGGTGTCGCTTGGTATCTCGTTCAACAACTATCTCGGGCCTGCCATGGATCTCGGTCTAAAAGGATCTACGGGTCTCAAGGTGGCCTCGAAAGCAATGGGCGAAAAGAACGGCAGCGGCCTTAAGCTAAGCGGCGGCCTGGATGCCAACCTTAGTTCGCGATATGGATTGACCGTATCACCCAACGTATCATTGACCGCCGCAGCGGAAAAAAGCCACAACGGCGTTTCAACCGGCCTTTCGCTGAGTACCAGTTATAATTCGCGGACCGGTATAAAGGCATTACAACTCAGCGAGCAGGTCAGTTATAACTTTAAGTCTGAAAGGGGGGAGCATGACGATGCACAAGGAGGCGCGTCGATCCTGTCTACCTCCATCACCTTTGCCAAACCGAGCTATATACCTTCCATCCGGCTACCAGTTACCAACTCTGCCTTCTCCGGGCACTTCCAGCTGGGTGTCGGCCTGTTTGGCGGATATGGTTCAATAGAAGCGGAGGTCTACAAGCAGAAGGCAGAAATTGCTTCAGCCGATACATTGCAGCGTAAGCAAATGGTGGGATACTTGTATTACCAGAAAGCAACGGCCAATCCCAACGCGGTGATGGACTTTGCCCGTTTTAATGATAAGGAAGTCACTCCAAACACACCCATTATTTCAGCGCCGCAGTACAGCTATGATGTATTTTCTATACAGGGTGAAGGAACGGGTGGCAGCATCCGGGCTTACCGCAACGACCTGGGACAGGTACGTGATAACCTCACGCGTTCGAAAGACAAGAACGTAAGCCTTGGTGCAGATGTTGGCCCTCCCGGACACTTTGGCGCCAATTTCAATACCATCAAAACGCCCTCTTCCATTGGTGGTTGGAAGAACGGCAACAAACTGACCGGGGTAATGGATTTCCGGGAAGCCAGGGACACCCAGGAAAATGTATACCTCCGCAACCCCGGCGAAACAAGTGTATTGTCTGCCGCGCAGTTTGATCGAATCGGTGGAACGGACCTCGTGCGTTTTGCATTGGGCGGTTCAGATGAGGATCCCACCATAGAACCCGTACTCGAAAAATTTTCGAAGACCAATGAAAAACTGGGAAATGTTTCTGTGCTGACCGAAGATCCACCCGAGCGAAAGAAACGGACGCAGGTCACAAGTTTCCTCACCGCCGAAGAAGCCTCGATGGCTGGCCTTGATAAAAAAATAAGGAGCTACGATGTTGACTCTGTACTGGATTTCCGGAACAACCTGAAGTTCTCAGAAATGTCCCGCATCTCCAATATCCGCAAGCCGCATCACCTGTCGCAGATCAACGTCACCGAAAGCGATGGGAAAAGATACATATACGGCATTCCCGTCTATAACATCAAGCAACAGGACTTCACGTTCACCGTCACCAATACAGAAGATCCCACGACGCCCGATCAGGTAAAGTTTACAGAGGGGCAGGAGAAATCACTCAATAAGGACAAAAGCCGAGACGGTTTCAAACAGATCACGCAGACACCCGGGTATGCGCATTCATTTTTACTATCCGGCCTATTGTCGCCAGACTACGTGGATGTCAACAGGGATGGTATCACCGAAGACGACCAGGGCACGGCAGTCAAGTTTAACTATACAAAGTATGACGATCATAGCTGGCGCACACCGCTGACGAAAGGAAGCGATCCGACTGCGAATTTCAACGCCGGTACATTATCAGAAACAAAGGATGACAAGGGCGTGATTTCGTATGGCAAGCGCGAATCCTGGTATCTACATTCCATCGAATCCAAGACCATGATCGCCCTCTTCACCCTGGAGAACAGGAAAGACGGCAGCGGTCCATCTACGGAAACACATGGTATCAATACCTCGGATCATTCCTTGAAGAGGCTGAAGAAGATCGATCTGTACAGCAAGGCCGATCTGAAAAAGAATGGACTTGCCAACGCACGACCAATCAAGACTGTTTGGTTCGCCTACAGCTATTTGCTTTGCGCCAATTCACCCGATAATAATGAAGAGACGGAAACGCTCAATGGTGTAAATGTCAACGAAGCAAAAGGCAAACTGACACTCGACAGCATTTATTTCACCTTCAACGGGAAGACCCGTGCGAGTAAGAACAAGTATGCATTCTCCTATGGAAGCGGCGGCGACAACCCCGGCTATGAATTCAATGCCTCTGACCGCTGGGGTAACTTTAAACAGAAGACACTGAATCCCGGCGGGATCAGGAATTCATACTATCCCTATTCTATCCAGGACGCCAGCCAGAAGGCCACCATCGACCAGAATGCCGCGGCATGGTCACTGAAAAAAATATTGTTGCCCTCCGGTGGACAATTGGAGGTAGACTATGAGAGTGACGATTACGCCTATGTACAGAATAAACAGGCGACTGAAATGATGCAGATCGCTGGGCTCGGTAAGAATGCCAGCGCCATGACCAATAGTTTGTATACCATTTCAGGACTGGGTATTAATGATAATGATTACATCTTCATCAAGGTTCCGGAGCCTTGCGCCAATAAAGCGGAAGTACTGGAGAAATACCTGAAAGGAATAAACCAGTTGGCATTCAAGGTATGGGTGAATATGCCGAAGAGCGGCGAATATGTGCAATCCTATGCCGACATTTCCGATTATGGCCGGTACGATGATGATCATATCTGGATCAAAATGACCCGCACCGATAATCTCAGTCCTTTATCGCTGGCGGCGCTGGAATACCTGCGCGAACAATTGCCGGGACAAGCCTTTGATGG
>DATHKS010000230.1:0-2674 GCA_035488975.1 Chitinophagaceae bacterium
ATTAAAAAATCAAAAGGGTGTCCTTAGTAGTAATATCCTTGTGTGCTTTGTGAAATCTTTGTGCTCTTTGTGGTAAATTTTTTTACAGAAAATAAAAAACTTCCAGGTTGTTACGAAACCTATCAACCTATCAACTTGTCAACTTATCACCTACTTACTTCGGATCGCAACAACCGGATCCATACGCGCCGCTTGGGATGCGGGGATAAAGCCGGCCAGCACACCCGTGATAATACAGATCACGATGGCCATGATCATATTACTCGTGGAGATAAATACGGGGAAGGCAAGCAAACCACTCAGTATTTTGGTTAGAATGAATACAAGCGTCAACCCGATCAGGCCGCCGATGATACAGAGAAAGGCGGACTCGAGGAGGAATTCTGTCAGGATCACATGACTCTTCGCACCGATCGCCTTCTTCAAGCCGATCTGGCTCGTGCGTTCGCGTACCGAGACGAACATAATATTGGCTACGCCGAACATACCGACGATCAGCGATAGCGCCGCAATCGCCCAGCCACCGATATTGAGGCTCACGAATGCCTTGCTGATCGAGTCGCTGAGATCGTTTATATCATTCAGGGAAAAATCGTCATCCTTGGTGGGACTGAGTTTATGTACGCTGCGCATGGTGCCCGTGAGATCGTCCTTCAGCGCTTTGCTATTGATCTCGTCCTTTCCCTGTACGAGGATCACCGGGTCAGCTCTGAGTTCATTCATGAAGGTCCGCGCGAACTGGTAGGGAATGATCACACTCTGATCGAAGTCCCATGCCTCCACGATCTGTTTTCCCTTCTTTTTTAGCACGCCGACTACCATCCCTTTCTTTCCCCGTATCGAGATCTCCTTGTCCACGGCAAGCTCGGGTGAGCCGAACAGTTTCTCCGCAATCTCATTGCCGATCACCATCACGTTTCCGCCCCGGCTAAACTCCCCATCGTTCGGATAGCGACCATATTCTATATTCAGTGGCTGGATATCGTCGAAGTCTTCACTTATGCCGTAGTATTTCACATTCGATAACACGCTTCCCTTGTATTCCACGTTGTCCGTGACATTGATATTGAATGCAGCGAACTTGGCAGTCGGCGTGCGTTCCTTGATCTGCTCCATTTCCGAATACTTCGGTGAAGGGCGGTTCACATAACGCCACCACGGATAATCGGGTCCGCCACCTGCCGTGTATTCCCATTTGTCGATGTAGATGGTGTTGCTGCCGAGGGAATTTACCTCGTTCTTGATATTATGTTCGAGGCTGTTGACAACAGCCAACACGCTGATGATGCAGAATATGCCGATGGTGATGCCGAATAGCGACAGGAAGGTGCGGAGTTTATTTTTCCATAACTCCTGCAGGGCCATTTTGAAACTGCTGCTTATGATTGCGGTGGTCCGACGAAACATGGACCAAAGTTAGTTAAAAGTCAAAATTCAAAAGTAAAAAGTCAAAAGGGT
This sequence comes from Chitinophagaceae bacterium, assembly GCA_035488975.1. GTDB lineage: Bacteria > Bacteroidota > Bacteroidia > Chitinophagales > Chitinophagaceae > DATHKS01. Next base: position 1,459 of record DATHKS010000230.1, read on the forward strand.
GCCCTTAGTAGTAATGTCGTTGTGTCCTTTGTGAAATCTTTGTGTTCCTTGTGGTTAAAGAAAGACAAAAGGGTGTCCTGGCATCAATAAGGCTTTCCAGGTTGTTACGAAACCTATCAACCTATTAACTTGTCAACCACGCCAAACCCCACCGTTTTTCAGGATATAACTTAACTTTCCTTATGCCAAAAGAAACCGCAGAGATCAACCCGGCAGGCATCCGCCTTTCGAAGAAGTCGTCCACTCCTCTATACACGCAGCTCTACGCCCAGTTCCGCGAGATGATCCTCAGCAAACGGCTGCGTCCCGGCGAGCGTCTTCCGGCCAGCCGAAACCTGGCAAAGGAACTCGGCGTATCGCGCGTCATCATCAGCCAGGGTTATGAGCAATTGATGATGGAAGGCTATATCACAGGCAAGACAGGGGCTGGCACATTCGTTGCAACCACCCTTCCCGATTCGTTGCTGAATGCAATGATCCCGGCAAATGAAGGGATAGCGGATGCGAAGAAGGCAACGACCGCACCGGTGATCCGCGACGAACCCGGCGAAAGGGTAGAGGTCATTCCCTTCCAGGGAGGAACGCCTTCCCTTGATTTCTTTCCTTATAAGGCCTGGCAGCAGGTGGGGAATAAAGTACTGAAGGACCTCAAAGGATTTCATCTCGGATATGATGATACGCTTGGTCATTGGCCCCTGCGCATTGCTATTGCCGATTACCTGCGCGTATCGCGTGCGGTAAATTGCGAGGCCAGCCAGGTGATCGTGGTTACCGGATCGCAACAGGGGCTCAACCTTGTGGTCGAAACCCTTCTTGCGAAAGGCGACAGGATATGGATGGAAGACCCGGGATATCCCGGTGCGCTTGATGCCTTCCAGGCCGCAGCTGCGGAGATATGCCCCGTACCGGTGGAGGAGGATGGGTTGAACATCGATTATGCCATGAAGCATTACCCGGGCGCGAGACTTGCGTATGTCACGCCCTCTCATCAATCCCCGCTTGGCAAGACGCTATCACAGGAGAAGCGCAAGCAATTACTGGAGATAGCCACAAAGCATTCGATATGGATACTCGAGGATGACTACGACAGTGAATTCAGGTATGAGGGCAGGCCGCAGACCAGCCTGCAGGGTCTGGATACCGGTGGAAGGGTGATCTATGCGGGCACGTTCAGCAAAGTATTATTTCCCGGCCTTCGCCTGGCATACATCGTCCT
>DATHKS010000231.1:0-11937 GCA_035488975.1 Chitinophagaceae bacterium
GTAGCTACCTTCTCACCGGTGTTGATGCAAAGAAGAATGTCATGGGCATTGAAATCACTTTGCTCCACGTAATGCGAGTCGTTGCTTGCAATGATCTTCACCTTGTATTTCTTCGCCAGCCTGACCAGTACCTCGTTCACCTTGTCCTGTTCGGGCATGCGATGACGCTGCAGCTCCACATAGAAATCTTCCTGGAATATATTGAGCCACCATTTGAATTCATTTTCTCCCTCTGCTTCTCCCTTCCTTAAGATGGCCTGGGGTACCGAAGCGCCGAGGCAACAGGTGGTGGCGATCAATCCCTCGTGGTATTGTACTATCAGTTCCTTATCGATCCGCGGATATTTTCCATAAAGTCCTTCGATGAAACCGAGGGAGGTGAGTTTGACCAGGTTCTTATAGCCCTGTTCATTCTTAGCGAGGAGGATCTGGTGGTGCCGCACGTCCTTCACTTCCTTGGTGAAGGTCTTCTGATGACGGTTGGCTGTTACATAGAATTCACAACCGACCACGGGCTTCACCTTCAGGTTTCCATTTTCGTCCTTGTGTTTGTATGCTTCGGCTACGAACTCGAAGGCGCCGAACATATTTCCATGATCGCTGATCGCCAATGCCGGCATTCCGTCCTTGATGGCTTTCTTGTAGAGATCCTGGATGGATGCCGCTCCATCGAGTAAGGAGAATTGCGTATGTACATGCAGGTGCGAGAATTTCATTTTTCTTGTTTATCCGTTCACTGGCCACTATTCGATTTTCTTAAAACTAAAGACGCTGAGGCTCCCCGTACTGTAACTACAAACCCAGGCCTCTAAAGTTGTATCATTCTCGAAGACTTCCACGCCCACGGGATGACCTTTGCAGGGGAGCGAGGCTACCTTCGAGAAATTAGACTCGTTTATCTTGAACACATCCACTGTGTCGCTGCTGTAGCAGGTCACGAAGAGGAACTTATAATTCTTCGATAATATGATGGTCCGCGGCTGGGCATGCGTGGAGGCGGTGAAGAGAGTCTTACCCGTGGCCGGCTCTATACAGGCGATCTTTGCGAGCCTGTTGTAGGACACGAAGAGCTTGCCGGATGTATCCATTACGATATGCCGGGGATTGGATGCAACTGGTATTTCCGTTTCCTTCATCCACGCGGTATTGTTGATCACCGTTAGTGTGGCGCCTCCCATGATGGCCACATACGACCTGTCGTGTTTATCATCCACTACGATTCCGCGAGGGATGGATGGTACGGGGACGGTGCTGATCACCTTCGCAAAGGGATACTCATGGAGATTTGTTTCGAGGACACTGACATTATAAGAATGCCAGTTGCTTACGAGCAGGTATTTACTGTCCTCGGTCCGCGAGATGACCTTGGGCGTCTTTCCCGTTTTGATGAGAGGAACATCGAAAGAATCTTTCTGCGTAGTACCGGGATACGATACCCTGACCCTTTTTACTTTCTGCGTCGACGAATCCTTCACAGCGGCCGGTATTGCAGTCCTGTTGGCTAATAACGAGTCTATGCGGATAGGCACGATGCCCTCGGCGTTATGCAGCGATATCCAGAGTATGCGGTCATCATGACTGAGGCAGGCCTCTACTGGTTTCTCCTGCAGCGAGGGGATGGGCTTGTCTTTTTCATAGTCCCAGCCCGTTCCTTTTGTAGCCTTGAACTTGAATTCCCGGATGATCTTGCGGCTGGGCTGATCGAATTCATATACGCTGAGGCCTTCGAGGTTCATGGCATATAACCTGGAGCCGGTACTGTTGAAGAGAACGGACTTGGTACCGGGAGCGGACTGCAACAGTTCCGTTTTCTGGTATTCGATATTCTTATAGGGTTTGAGTACTGGAGGTATTACGGCCGAATCGGCGTGTCTTCTTTTCACTCGAACGGGGGCGGGTATGTCCGAGTAAGGGACAGCGGCGATCTTCTCCGTTCCCGCGGAGCTTTGGCATCCTGCATCCAGGAGGAAAATGAAAACAAGAGTTAAGAATACGCGCATGGATGAATATTGTGATAGCCCGTGCAATATATTGATCCCATTCAGCAATCGATCAGGGAGCTAAACTACTTATGCACAGTTATTTAACTATTGGGCAATTTCAAACCCCAAATTTCGTTAAAAGCATACCGATTTTGACAGGAATTAATTATATTTTCGCACGGTTTTTGAACCATCCGTGAAATTGTCTTAAAAAGCGCTGATGTTAAAAAAATTGTCTTCTTTTCTACTGCTTGTTGTTCTTCTTTCAGGTTGCGCTGCCTTGAAGCCCGGGTTCACAGCAAGCAAACCAGTCGCATCTGCCCCGGCAAGCTATACAACGACATCTGCGGGTCCAAATAAAAAGGACAAGGAAGTTAAGTTCCTCGATGAAATTTCTGTCGATCCCCAGGCCTCGGTCGTAAAATACGAGGGGACATCCACGGCATCCGCTAAAAAAGCAAGCACAAACGATATCGATCTGTATGCAAGCAAGTCTTCCTCCGTAGAGAAGGCGTCGGCCATCCAGCTTAAATATTCCATATTACTTAACACCGAGGTAGAGCAATTGCAGAACGACCTGCTTCTCGAACACGTAGATGAATGGTATGGGACGCGGTACCGCATGGGCGGCACGACCAAGAGCGGGATCGATTGTTCTGCTTTCGTGCAGGCCGTTTATCTTTCTGCATTCGCCGTATCATTGCCGAGAACGGCAAGGGAACAATACAAGGCCTCCCGCATCGTCTCCTCCACGGAGATAAAGGAAGGTGACCTGGTATTTTTCAATACCCGCGGTGGTGTATCGCATGTCGGTATCTATCTTCAGAATAATAAATTCATCCATGCCTCTACCTCGCAGGGTGTAACTGTCAGTGATCTCTTCGATCCTTACTATCTCCGCCGTTTCATTGGTGCGGGCAGGATAGAGAAGCCCGATGCGAAGGCGCATTGATCATTCTATTTCTTCTTTATTATCCTCAATCTTTTTCCCAGTGATAAAAGCACGGGCGTAATGTCAGGCGATATCCTGAAGTAGATGACGGCACCGCCATAGATGGCTACGAAGGCAATGCTCCGGAGCACCAGCCCGCCGATACCATGCATGGACTGGAACGTGAAGTAGCAGGCGCTATATACCACACCTGCAAGTAACAGGGTATACACAGTTTGGGCAGTGAATGGGAAGAGCTTATATTTTTTCCAAAGGAAAATGATGCGCACGAGATTGTACACGCCTACCGAAATAAGATTCGCGATCGCGGGTCCCGTGATATCATATCGCTTAGCCAACACATAGGAGAGTGGAAGCATGATCGCCAGGAGGATGATACCGCTTATAAGATCGAAGCGCCAGTAGTTGGAGGTGCCGATTATCTGCGTGTTCACACCGGTGCCCATATCCACCACGCGCATGAGGCCCAGCAGCAGGAAGGCATTGAAGCCGGAGAGGTACACTTCTTTGAGTTGGAAAGTAGTGACTGCCTCGCGGTAATTCAGGGCAATGAGGACGAAGAAACCCAATGCAAAGATGAGCTGGTTGAGAGAGGAACGCTGGTATATCTTCTGGAGCAATGGAAGATTCTTTTCTTTCCAGGCGCGCGAGATATGTGGTATAGCACTGGCGATGATGGCACGTTGCGGAGCCTGGATCACGCCTGCCATCAACTGGGCAAGAGTGAAGACGCCCACTTTTGCCTCGCCACCTTCCAACACGGAGGCGATGACGAGAGAGTCGAATACCTGTGCGATATTAAAGATGAGCGTGCCCGAATATAGAAAGAGACAGAAGGTAAGGATCTTGCGGAACAGGCGGCGGCTGACCTTGCTGGGCTTGAACGTGAAATGGATATCACCGGTATACAGTAGATAGACAAGCAGGAAGATCGCCAGCACCGGGTAAGCCAGGGAATACAATTTTATGAACAGGCTGAAATCGCCGATAAGATGAAAACTGAAGAGCGCGATCAGCAGGGTGGTGAGCAAGCGCCATTTCACCTCGCGCAGGAATTGTGTCAATACGGGTTTACCGAGATTGACGGCATACGACTCGAGGATCGTGTACATCGTGAGGCCGAAGCCCATCGGAAAGATCCAATAATAATATTGTACCAGTTGCGGGGAATTCTGCCCGAATTTCCGGATCACGATATCCTTGAAGCACCAGCCGGCAATGGCCACGAGCAGGAACCCGATACAGCCCGTCACCAGGGCCCAGGTAAGCATGTCGTTCTTGCTGGCCGGGAGATTGTCCTTGTAATATGGGTAGAACTTATAGATATAGGAAGGCATCGCCATTTGCGCGAAGGCCAGCATCAGTGCGGAGATGGCGATGAATATCCCGATGAGCCCATATTCGGCTTCGGTGAATAATCCCTCTTTCGTGAAGAAATACGTGTTGACGAGCCCAACGGCAAACCCGATATAAATAACAAAGGAGGAGATGATGCTTTGCCGCCTGATTGTACTCATGTTTGACAAATGATGGGCTTCAAGGAAAGATAGCCACTATATTAATGTCCCTGTTTTACTTTCCTGGAAAATATCTCTTGCACCAGGTTTCAGGAGACAAGCTTTGACGCAATATAGAAATTCGGATCGGGGATGAAACTCTTTCCGTCATAACCGGCAGGCAGCGTGATGGTCTTCCACTTGGCAGTCGGCCGCACCCACTGGATATTTTTACCGAACGATACCTTCACCGGCATGTTGAAATCCTTGATGCAGTTGTTCCAGTGAAAGGACACCGCTCTTCCCTTTATCCTATACTCGAGTACGGGTAACTGCGTGTTGCGAAGATATTGATCGAATACAAGTGAAAGATCCTTTCCCGACTTCTGGATGATGTACTTCTCCACATCCTTCGTGTTGACCGTCTGGTGATAGAAGTCTTTGTTCAGGCCACGCAATATCTGCCGGAAAAGGGAATCATTGTCGATGATCTGCCGGATCGTATGCAGCAGGTTGGCGCCCTTGAAATACATGTCTTCACTTCCTTCCTTGTTCACGCCATAGTTGCCGATGATGGTGCGGTCGTTGCGGATATTCCGGCGAAGCCCCTGGCAATATTCATCGGCCGCTTTCTTACCATTTTGACATTCCACGAACAATACTTCGGAATAGGTAGTGAAGCCTTCATGCACCCACATGTCGGCGATATCATTGCTGGTAATATTATTGGCAAACCATTCATGGCCGCTTTCATGTACCACGATGTAGTCCCAGTTCTTTCCCCAACCGCTGCCGGAAAGATCGCCGCCGAGATAGCCATTCATATATTTATTTCCATAGGCTACCGCACTCTGGTGTTCCATGCCGAGATGGGGCGCCTCCACGAGTTTGTATCCATCCTCGTAGAAGGGATAGGGTCCGAACCAATGTTCGAAGCAGCTCAACATATGATCGACATCGTGGCCGAAGTGTTCCTTCGCCTTGTCGAGGTTATAATCCAGCACCCAGAAGCTTGCATCCAATGGACCTTTCTCGCCCGCAAATTTTTCTTCCCAATGGGTGTACTTGCCGATATAGGGAATGATATTATAATTGTTGATGGGGCTGGTCACTTCCCATTGCCAGGTGGTGTACCCATTCAGCTCCGCCTTCTTATTCTTCAGCCTTCCATTGCCTATGGCGACGAGTGAATCCGGAACGGTGATGCTTAACGAGGCGCCGTTATCGGGCTCATCGCTCTGGTGGTCCTTGCACGGATACCAGACGCTAGCACCGAGTCCCTGGCAGGCAGCGGTCACCCACGGATTTCCCTTCGCATCCTTCGACCATACCCATCCACCATCCCAGGGTGGATTGACGGCTACGCGCGGTTTGCCTTTGAAGTGAATGATCACCGATTGTTGTTCCTTACCGGTCTTCGCGGCAATAAATTCGCGGTCGCCAAAATCGATGAAATATGCATTTCCCTCCATCCTGAAGGGCAATGCTGCATTCTTATAGCTTGCGTCTTCCACTTTCTCTATTTCCATGGGGCGCTGCAGGTCTATCTGCATGTAACGGTTCCTGCCGGTCTTGGTGACCGCGAAGACGATCTCGTTGGTGCCCTTGATCGATCGGTTGGCGATATCCACGTCCACCTTGATATTATACCTCGTGACATTCCACCAGGCGCGTGCAGCACCGATACTCCCGCGAAGCGTATCCTGGTGTGTATATTGGGCGATGGAGGACGTTACTGAAGCCAGGAGAATGAATGATGCTGTCAGCGTTTTAAGGAAGTATTTCACGATGGAATGCATTTGAATTGTAAATTTAATCGTTCATGCGGGATATGAAGTATAAAAGAAAGGATAAATGGATGAGCCACTTTAAAGGTCAATGGACGGCAATAAGAGGAAGCGCTTTCGCTGCAATCCTTTTCGCTATTGCCTGGATGGGATTGCAAGGTTGCCAGCACGGAAAACAGGAGCAGTCGCAGATCTTCCACTATAATGAACAGACGGGGATCGCCTCGCTCGATCCCGCATTCGCGAAGAATCAATCCATCATGTGGACCGCGCACCAGTTGTTCAATACGCTGGTGGAGGTTGATGACAGTCTTCACATCACCCATTCGCTTGCGAAGACCTGGGATATCTCCAACGACAGGTTGCAATATACTTTTCACTTGCGTAACGATGTTTTTTTTCATGATGACGCCGCGTTCCCGGAGGGCAGGGGCCGAAAGATGGTGGCGGCCGATATCGTGTACAGCCTGGAGAGGATAGGTGATAAGTCGGTGGCAAGTCCGGGCGCTTGGATCTTCAATCATAAGATGGATGAACAACGGCCCTTCGAAGCGAAGGACGATACCACCTTCGTGCTTCGGCTTTCAAAGCCGTACAATCCCATACTCGGTATCCTGTCGATGCAATACTGTTCGATAGTTCCGCGGGAGGCAGTGGAGAAATATGGAAATGATTTCCGGCGCCATCCCGTCGGTACGGGACCGTTTCAGTTCCTTGCATGGGAAGAGGGACAGGCGCTCGTGCTCAAGAAGAATGCTCATTACTTTGAAACGGATTCACTCGGCAACCGGCTTCCATACCTGGATGGGATAAAGGTCACTTTTTACGATAGCAAGGCGACGGAGTTCCTTCTTTTCCGGCAAAAGAAACTCGAATTCATCAATGATATCGAGTCTTCGTTCAAGGATGAGGTATTGACGAAGACCGGCGGACTGAGAAAGGAATGGCAGGGAAAGATCGCATTGCAGGTGAGTCCTTACCTCAATGTAGAATACTTCGGCATTGTAGTAGATAGCAGTAATCCGCTCGTGAAGAACTCTCCGCTGCGGATCAGGAAAATAAGACAGGCCATCAACTACGGATTCGACAGGCGCAAGATGGTGCTATACCTGCGCAATTCATTGGGGACACCTGCGGAATCGGGGTTTGTTCCTCTCGGTCTTCCCTCCTTCGATGCAACTAAGGTGAGAGGCTATCATTATGATCCGCAAAAGAGTCGTCAACTGTTGCAGGAGGCCGGCTATCCGGATGGCAGGGGACTTCCGCCGGTGAAACTCTATACCATCGCCATCTATTCCGATATGGCCGACTTTATCGCGAAGCAATTGAATGAGACAGGTATTGCTGTACAGGTAGAGACCGTTCAGAAATCATTGCTGCTGGAGATGACTTCCAACTCGCGTGCGCTGTTCTTCCGTGGAAGCTGGATCGCCGACTATCCCGATGCAGAGAACTATCTCTCGGTATTCTATTCGAAGAATCCCGCACCTCCAAATTATACACGCTATAATAATCCTGCTTTCGACGCGCTCTTCGAGAAGGCGCTTGTCGAACAGAATGACTCACTCCGTTATGTTCTTTACAGGGAGGCCGACCAGGTAGTGATGGATGATGCACCGGTGGTACCGCTGTGGTATGACAAGGCAGTGCATCTCGTGCAGGGAAATGTCAGGGGGTTCGAGGCGAATGCGTTGAATTTATTGGAGCTGAGGAGAACGAGGATTCTTTGATGGATCAGTTGTTTTTTTATTAGTTGATAAGCCGATGTGCTGACCAGTCATTTATTTCTATCGATTTTCGTGGACATATGATCGTACAAGTTGAGTATACCAACTTGTCAACTTATTAACTAATCAACTTATCAACTAACAGACCATCAACCTATCACTTCTTCAACTTATCACTAAACACCTTCCTGAACTTATCCACCTTCGGGCGGATCACGATCTTGCAATACGGGTTCGTGTTTTCATTATTCTCGAAGTATTCCTGGTGATAATTTTCGGCGGGATAAAAATTGGTGAAGGGAGTGATCTCCGTAACGATGGGCCTATTGAAGGCGCCGCTCTTGTCTAACTCCGCTTTGTATTTTTCAGCCTTCTCCTTTTGTTCTGCATTATGGTAGAACACACCACTCCGGTATTGGGTGCCTATATCCGCTCCCTGTTGATTGAGCGTAGTGGGATCATGCGTTTCCCAGAATACTTCCAGCAGTTCGTCGAAACTTATTTTCGCTGGATCATAAACTATCTGGAGCGCTTCGGCATGACCAGTCTGACCCGTACAAACATCTTTATAGGTAGGGTTGATCACCTTGCCGCCGGTATAGCCCGATACGGCGCTGATCACACCGTCGAGTTGCTGAAAGATCGCCTCCGTACACCAGAAGCACCCATTCGCCAGGGTAGCGGTGTCGGTCTTTACGGCATTGGAGGCAGGCGTTGAAGAAGGAGTGGCTGATGGAGTACTCATATTAAATTTATTTAAACAAGAAGTAAATGACTGCAGGCAGATCATAGTAACAATAGTGGTGATAAGAAGTTTGGTCCGGATAAAAGGCGACGACTGCATGCTGCAAATGTAAAGGGAAATGAAAAACGGTTATCGTCTGCGGACTTTTGCCGGGTTAATTGATATGCAGGTATTTGCCGCTAAACATACCGTTGTCTTTTTCATTATTTTAGTGAAAAGGCAAGATGTTAAAAAAAAATTAACACACTTTCATAATAAATTTAAAAAGTTTAGTAGTTTAGGTTATTAAATTCTGAAGTCTTTTCAGAACTAACCAACCACATGGGGAAAATAGAATTCTATAAGGGCCTGATTTTAAAGGAGTTCTACTTTTCGGGACATCTTTCATGCGCTGATCTTAGCGAAAAAATTGGCAAGAGCCTGCCTTTGACAATGAAGATCGTGAATGAATTAATGAATGAAGGAATCGTGGTTGAGTCCGGCTATGCACCATCCAGCGGCGGCAGAAGACCGGTCATGTACACCGTCAAGGCCGATACAATATATATTGTCGCCGTGGCGATGGACCAGTTAGTAACCAGGATCTCCATCATGAACATGCACAATGATCATGTTGGCGATATCGCAGAGTTCGAACTTCCCCTTCAACGCAATCCCACGGCACTTACTACCCTCGGCGAAAAGATTGTGCAGGTGATCGACTCCTCTGGAGTAGAGAAGAAGAAGATCATCGGTGTCGGCATCGGAATGCCCGGCTTCATCGATTTCAAAAAAGGCACTAACTATTCCTTCCTCGAAACCACAGATAAGACGATCACGCAATATCTCTCCGACAAGATCGGTCTGCCAGTTTATATCGATAATGATTCGAGTTTAATCGCGCTTGCCGAACTACGTTTCGGCGCAGCCCAGCATAAGAAGAATGCCATGGTGATCAATATCGGTTGGGGCGTTGGCCTCGGCATGATCCTCAATGGCGAATTGTTCCGCGGTCACAATGGTTTCGCCGGTGAGTTCAGTCATATTCCCCTGTTCAATAATAATAAGATGTGTGTTTGTGGCAAGAGCGGCTGCCTGGAAACAGAGGCCTCGCTCCTGGTCGTCATCGAGAAGGCCGGCACCGAACTGCAGGAAGGTCGCGTCTCGGGTATCGGCCAGCCCTTTCCAACCGGCCACTTCGAACAGGACTGGAAGATCATCATCACCGCAGCGCTCAAGGGCGATCAGTTTGCCGTAGAACTGCTTTCCGATTCCGGCTATAAGATCGGAAAGGGAGTGGCTATTCTCGTCCATGTCATCAACCCGGAATCCGTGATACTGAGCGGCAGGGGAGCCCTGGCGGGTAAATTATGGCAGGCGCCAATACAGCAGGCACTGAATGAACACTGCATTCCCAGGCTTGCGTTGAACACGAGCATCGAGGTCTCTACCCTGGGTTACCAGGCAGAACTCATCGGTGCCGCGGCCCTGGTTTTGGAGAACAGGATGAGGGATCATTCACAACGGGTGGGGCAGGAGAGGCAGTCCTTCGAACTGGGCATTTGAATTCGGCTCTTTTTTAATTTTTGCTATACTATCGATTTGAACATTTCTTAATCTAAAACAACTGCTCATGAAAAAATTGTTTGCTGCTTTGCTCTGCCTTATGGCGGGAGTATATGCAATTGGACAAACCCGGCAGCTCTCGGGTATGATATCCGACGCTGCCAGCAATGAAGGGATCACTTCCGCCACCGTAAAGGTGAAAGGAAAAACCAACTCCACCGCCACTGCTGCCGATGGAAGGTTTACCCTCACCGTTCCTACAGGTAATTTTACCCTCCAGGTATCTTCCGTAGGTTATGGAACAAAGGAAGTGGAAGTCGGCGCAACGGACGACAACCTTTCCATTTCTCTTTCCACAAGTTCCACTGAATTACGCGAGGTCGTTGTCACGGCGCTCGGCGTCTCGAAGAGCCGAAAGGCACTCACTTCTTCGGTCACCGAATTAAAGACCGAGGATCTCACGCAAGCCAGGACGAACAACATCATGAATGGCCTTGCAGGAAAAGTAGCCGGCGTTAATATTACGTCTACCGCTACTGGCCCCGCAGGTTCTTCGCGTGTGATCATTCGTGGTAATACCTCCATCAGCAGGGACAACAATCCCCTGTATGTGATCGATGGTATTCCAATCGACAATGCCAACCGCGGTTCCGCGGGCGAGTGGGGTGGTACGGATGCCGGGGATGGTATCCAAAGTATCAATCCCGACGAGGTAGAGACCATTACGGTATTGAAAGGCGGACAGGCCGCTGCCCTTTATGGTTCACGCGCATCCAATGGCGTTATCCTCATCACAACCAAGAAAGGTTCAAAGCGCAAAGGAGTAGGTGTTGAGCTCAACAGCAATATCGGTCTCGAACAGCCGACATCATTCACCGACTGGCAGTATGTATATGGACATGGCGTAGACGGCAACAAACCGGCAACTGCCGACGATGCGGCCAATCTTAACCTGAACAGCTGGGGCGCAAAGCTGGATGGCTCGAATGTTATCCAGTACGATGGCGTTTCACGTCCTTATGTTGCACAGAAAAACAACATGAAGAATTTCTATGAGACTGGAACGACTTTCACCAACAGCATCGCGATGACAGGCGGCTCCGATAAGTCGACCTATTACTTCACGATGTCCGATCTCAATAACAAGAGCTTCATTCCTAATTCCTCTCTCCGGAGAGATAATCTTTCCCTGAACACGACCTTCAACCCGGTAGATAAGCTCAGCATCAATGTGGGCATCCGTTATATCCGTGAAAGGGTTGAGAACCGCCCGAAGGTTTCCGATTCACCCGGCAATGCGAACTTCTCCGTATTCATGCTCCCTACGAGCATCGACGTGCGGGTACTGAAAGACGCCATGCGTAATGCTGACGGAAGTGAAAAGAAATGGCAGGGAAATGACTACGTCACCAACCCTTATTGGGCAACCGACGTTTTCAAACAACATGATGAGAGAGACCGTTTCATAGGAAATGTGGAAGTGAGATATAATTTCACCGATTGGTTATATGCAAGAGGCAGGATCGGTGCAGACCAATTCTCACTCAGCAATTTCGCGATCACTCCTTATGGAACAAAGTATGCGACCGGTGGTCAGCTCGACGACCAGAGCAAGGCAACGGTGAGCGAGTTCAACGGAGAAGGTATCGTCGGTGCAACCAAGTCGATTGGAAGCTTCGGCATCGATTTCCTCGCTGGTGTGA
>DATHKS010000232.1:0-3494 GCA_035488975.1 Chitinophagaceae bacterium
AATTGCGTAATGATCGCCAGGGGACGAATGCCCAGCGTGATGGCGGGAAGGATCAGGTTTTCCCAGGTAAGCCGGCGTTGGCCCGTAACATCATCCACCTCGAACCAGCTTCCCGAGATATGCAGCCCCGTATAGTCGCTCAATACAAACCCGAACAGGTAGGCTATGATGATGCCCATGAAGAACGAAGGCACCGAGATGCCGACGATACTCGAGAAGATGGCCGATGTATCGAACCATGTATTTTGCTTGACGGCCGCCACTACACCCAATGGAATGCCAATGAGAATGGCGATGATCATGGCGGCAACCGCCAGTAAGAGCGTGCCGGGAAATGCCTGCATCAGTATGGTGCCCACCTCCCTCTTACTCTGATAAGACTTTCGCAGGTAGGGCAATTTCAGCCCAAGCTTCGTGTGACCGCCAATGAAAAATCCTTTCAATTTCTTCTGTGCGATCTCTTCTCTGGTATGGAGACAAACAGGCGAGACATCGTTGAGATAAAGGACGAACTGTTTCCACTTCGGCTGATCGAGGTATAGCTCCTTCCGGATATTCGCCTGGGTAGCCGAATCGCCCGACTGACCCATGATCAACCGCGAAGGATCTCCGAATCCCTGGAAGAGAAAAAAGACAAGGACTACGACGCCGACCAGCACCAGCAGGCTATAAAATATTTTCTTGCCGATATACTTTATCATGGGTTGATACCGGCTGGTGATTGGATAGGGATGGCTTCAAGCGCCTGTCTTATTTTGTCCATTCGCCTGTACGATTGCTTATCCACGATGGTGCCGGCCTTCAGAAAATAAATGGTCGGGTTCACACGCGCGGCGGTCCTGATAGCCGTGTAGTCGCAGGTAAACAATTGGATGGCCGGGAACGGCAGCTGTGCAAATTGGCGTACCGCTTCGTCCCCGCGGTTCGTTACGGCATAAACGGGTATTCGCTTCGAGATTGCGGCTGTGTACAATCGTGCAAAATCATCCTTCCATTTTGAGACCGGCGTGGAGAAGTCTTCGGCAAACAGGACAACGGCATAGGGCTGCGATAAAACAACAGTCGTGGAATCGGCGCCCGTCACACCGGATAATGCGAATCCTTTGATGGGTGGCTCGTTGTTGCTTCCCTTGCGTATGATCTTATCGTAGCGGCTGACGAATGTATAGATCGAATCGTTGAAGTCGGCGGGAAACTTATCTGCCGTGAACTCGATCTGTGCCCCCGCTTTTTTATAGACGAACGTGATCACGGTGCTATCTGGAATGGCATTCGCCGGCATCTTTTGCTGTTCGGGGATATTATTTCCCTTCCTGTACGCGAGACAGTCGAACACAGGCAGGTAGTTAAGTGTGTACCATTGGATGAGAAAGCTAAGGACCACTATGCCGGCAAACACAGCCGTTGTTACACGGTTGCCGAAGAGCGGGCGGATCCTGGCCCGGTTCACAAAGAGGAAGAGAATGAGTATTGTAAGAACAATGTCCTTTATGAAAGACGTCAGCGGGGTAATAGGCAGACAGTCCCCGAAGCAACCGCAATTCTTGAATTGACCGGAGAGATAGGCATACCCGGTGAGGAAGGTAAAGAAGACCGTCAGCAAGAGCAATAACCAGACGATCAGTTTCATTCTCCATCCGAGAAGTAATGCCGCGCCGGCAATGATCTCGAATGCGATCAATACGACAGACAGCCAGAGCGTGTGTTCGTTGAACCGGGTCATCTTCCACAGGTCGAAAAATTCCTGCATCTTATAGCTCAATCCCAGGGGATCGTTAGCCTTGATCAGGCCGGAGAAGATGAAGAGGAGACCGACAATAAAGCGAACAAAGGGAGTAGCTCTTTTCATAATGAAACAATATTAATGTCGTGAATCGTGAGTCGTCAATCGTGAATAGCAGCAGTCTTAAAGCTGCTCAAGCCAGTTAGCGTCTTCCATTTGCCCTCGAGACCCGCAGGAAAAATGCAAAGGTCGGAGACTATTCACGATTGACGACTCACGATTCACGTTGCGGGCTCCATCAAGATGAGCGCAAACACCGAATAATTGATTATGTCGAAATAATTCGCATCAATCCCCTCACTGATCAGTGTCTTTCCCTCATTGAGCAGAATCTGCCGGATCCGCTGCAGCTTCATCAGGATAAGATCCGTAAAGCTCTCCTGGCTCATGCTGCGCCAGGCCTCGCCATAGTCATGGTTCTTATCCTCCATCAGCTGGCGGCTCCGGGCCGTATAATGATCATACAGCGAGGATGTCCTTGCCAGGTCCAGTTCCTGCGGCTCTGCCGGATCGAGCTCGAGTTGAATGAGGCCTATCACACAATAGTTGACGATGCCCTTGAACTCGGCCGCTATATCGTCGGCTACCTTCTGTTGCTTCTTTTCCTGTATGGTGCGGATACGCTGGGCCTTGATGAAGATCTGGTCGACGATCGAAATAGTGCGAAGGACTCTCCACGCCGTCCCGTAATCGGCGGCCTTCTTCAGGAAGATCTCCTTGCAGCCATTTATCGTTTTATCATATGCCTGGTTGGTATCGGTCATAATAGTGAAAGGGTTCGCTGATTGATTATCTTTAACTTCAAAAATAGCGAACAAAGAGTAATGTTTACCCTGAATTGTAATGGACGGCTATTGACGATACGAAAGCCGCTAGTGATAGGCATCATCAATGCCACACCCGATTCGTTTTACGCCGGAAGCCGGCAGCAAAACGTCGATGGCATCTTAGCGCAGGCGGAGGCCATGCTCGGGGCCGGCGCCGATCTGCTCGACATAGGCGGCCAGAGTACACGACCCGGAAGCCAGCCCATTTCAACGAGCGAGGAATTGCAGCGTGTGCTACCCGGTGTGGAAGCCATCCACCGCAATTTTCCGGAGGCATTCATCTCCATCGATACATACTACGCCAGGGTGGCGGCCGATGCCGTGGAGGCAGGTGCTTGCCTGATCAATGATATCAGCGCCGGAACCCTCGACCCTATCATGCTCGCCACAGTTGCAGGCCTCAGGGTGCCATACGTGCTCATGCATATGCAGGGACGCCCGCAGACGATGCATGATGCACCGGTTTATGAAAATGTAACGCGGGAAGTACTGGACTTCCTCATACATAAAATACAGAATTTGGAAAATGCGGGCATAAAGGACATCATCGTCGATCCCGGCTTCGGGTTCGGCAAGACAATTGCCCACAACTTCGAGCTGTTGCGCAATCTCGGTGTCTTCCGGATGCTTAACCGTCCATTGCTGCTCGGCTTATCACGGAAGTCAACCATTTATAAGACACTCGGCATTTCCGCCAACGATGCTTTGAATGGAACAACCGTGCTGAATACCATCGGCCTCATGAATGGAGCCGCCATCCTGCGGGTCCATGATGTGAAAGAAGCGGTGGAAGCAGTGGTGCTTGTAAGCAACGTCAATCTTCAGTCGTGAACGTGAATCATCAATGTGAATCGTGAGTCGTCAATCATCAACGTGAATCGTGA
>DATHKS010000233.1:0-7856 GCA_035488975.1 Chitinophagaceae bacterium
ATCTAAGATCTCGGCAAAGTATGAAGATGGTGTGCTGCAGGTAAGCCTCCCCGTTATTGAAGGGAAGGAAACGAGTAGCCAGGAGATCAGGGTGAGCTAAGAGTGTCGTGAAACGTCAATCACTGTCGTGAATCGTGAATCGTGAATACACCCTGCTATTAGAATATTCGAGTCGATCAGGAAAGGACCTTACTCGATTAGAATATTCTCATTACAGAGTGTTGTATTCACGATTGACGTTTCACGATTCACGTTGTTCACGTTTTGCACGCCTCCTCCACTCCGAGAGTCCATAAAACGCCATAACAGATAGAATGAGATAGTAAACGCTGGTAAATACCAGGCCCTTCACAAAATACAGCGGTACCGAAGCTATATCGGTAGCGATCCACCAGTACCAGCTTTCCACTTTCTTGCGTGTCATCAGCCACATGCCGGTGAATGCAGTAGCGGAGGCAAATGCATCCGCCCATGGAATGGCGCCTTCGAAAAAATTCTTCTTGAGATAGGTGAGCGAAAAGAAAATGGCCAGGTAAAATCCGGCAAAGAACAACACCTGGTAGAGCCACATTCTTCCATTAGAGTAAGTAATATGCAGCACGGGCTCATTGGAACGATCCTTCCGGAGCCAGAGATACCAACCATAGATACTCATGATGGTATAGTACAGGTTAACGCTGGCTTCGCCGGGCAGGTGATTGACCAGGCTGAGATAGACATAGAAGATGGTATTGAGGAGGCCGACCGGGTAAGTGAGAATGCTTTCCTTGCGGCTGAACCACACACTCGCTATACCGGAGAATACGGCGATGTATTCCAGCAGCCCGGTTTGTTTCATGCCCTCGATAAAACGACTTAGAATTTCAGGAAATGTCAATGGATGTGTTTGGGTTGACCCGGTGAAAGTAAGAAGACATTTGCTTCCTCTTGCTTATCAATCCGGATTGCGGTATATCGTCATTGTGCTCAGGTATTTTGCCCCGTCCGCCGTTTGGAATCGTGTGGGTACCTGTCGCCAGTTCCCATCTTTATCAAAGTCCCATACCAGGAAATGCAAATGCGGCAGGAATGCATATCCCGTTTTCCCACTCAGCGCAATAGGCTGGCCCCTCCTTACGGTACCTCCCACATTCACCAGCGCTCCATCTTTCTGAAGATGCCAGTAGCCGGCTCTCGATCCATCGGGGTGCTGTATCACGATATTGTTGCCATAAGGGCGGTATTTCTTGTTCCATCCTCCCCGATCCCCATCTTCCTTCACGCGGACAACCACGCCTTCCCTTGCGGCGCAGATGGTCGTTCCCCGCTTCATCTTGAAGTCAAGGGCCGCCCGCTCCCTATGAGAGAAATGACTGAAGTATCCCTGGATCATGCGATAGGACTTGCCCTTCTCGTAAGGTAAGGCGTAGATATAACTCGTGTCGTCCCTGATAAGACCCTTCTCCAGGAGACGCACCTCTTTCCGAAGGGGATTCGTGCTAACGGAACAGCCCGCAAGAATAATACAACACAGGTACAAGTAGAGCCTCATCAGGTAAAATGTATTTCAATAATAACAAATAAAACGGGTTTGGTCGGTAACTTTATGTTATGGAAAAAGTAAAACTCGCTGAAAAGCTGGCCCTGTTCTCCGATCACTTCAGTCCGAAGGTGG
The DNA here is from genome assembly GCA_035488975.1 of Chitinophagaceae bacterium. Taxonomy (GTDB): domain Bacteria; phylum Bacteroidota; class Bacteroidia; order Chitinophagales; family Chitinophagaceae; genus DATHKS01. The sequence goes on from DATHKS010000233.1 coordinate 1,655, forward strand.
TGGGTGAGCTGAATGGACAACATGTCAAGCTTGTGAAATTCAAGGGAGAGTTCGTTTGGCATCACCATGATCTCGAAGATGAACTTTTCTATGTAGTGAAAGGCAGCTTCGATATGCAGCTCCGGGAGAAGACGATCACCATCAATGCCGGCGAGTTCCTGATCGTGCCACATGGCGTGGAGCACCGGCCGGTGGCCAAAGAAGAAGTGGAGATACTACTTTTCGAACCGGCGAGTACATTGAATACAGGGAATGTACAGAATGAACTAACCGTGAAAGATCTTGAAAGTATTTAGAGAACAAAATGTCGAACGACCACTTTTGATTCCCCGCCTCAGGCCTTCTCCGCCATTTCTTTCAGGTTGTTCAGTCCCTTGGAAAACTGGTGATTCAGATTCTTATTGAGCATTGGCCCCATCAACCGTGCAATGGGCCAGGGCAGATCGCCGCTATTCTGCCACGTCACCTTCGTTTCTCCTTCACCCCATGCTTCGAAGAGCCAGTTGTCCTTGGCTTTGGACTTCCATGGTTTCAGGAACTCGAGATCGAAGTGGATATGCTTATCGTCTAGGTCCCGCAGGGTAAGACTACCCACGCCGACCTTCTTTCCTGACCAGGAGTACTTATGCCCGGGCGATTTTGGCGAACCGGCGATCGTGTGTGTTGCGGAAGGATCGGATTGCTGCCACGGATTCCATTGACGATAGAAGTCGAGGTCCCCGATATAATTCATGACCGCGGAAACCGGTCGACGTATCACTATTGTCTTTTCAATGTTGAAGATCTTTGGCATCAGGGCGGCTATGACCAGGAGCGCAATAATTAGTCCCGCAAAAATGTAGATGATGATCATGGTATGACATTGAGCGTAGGAAGTTAACGAATAGCTTCGTCGTAAGCAAGCCATTTGTGTAAAAGACGAGGCGCGCATATCATTTTCTTTTCCTGCGGGGCGGCTTCTTCTTTTTGCGACCGGCCCCATGTTGTTCCCGGAGGAAAGAAGATGCCTGGAAGAGGGCGCAGCAGTATTCGTAGAAAAAGAGAAGATTGCCACGGTGAATGGCGGTCACCTCTTCGCTGTCATTCTTAAGCGCCAGGACCAACATATACCAGAGATGTTCCTGGGCCGCCTGGCCATCGAAGAAATGAAAGAATTCTTTTATCACTTCCCTGGCAGATGCGGCATGGGGATCTTTCGAAAGGGAAATGGAATGCTGCCTGATAGACAGCCCATCGAGCGGATGCATGACTGATGAATTTTGTATGAATAAGGAATGCAGGACGAAGCTGATCCCGATCTATAGAATACGGGCCGATGCCTGTAACAGTGAAGAAGCATTTGCCGGGTGAATCTATACCTCCACAAATTTAAGACTGATCTTTTGGGTAAACAAATCTGTTTACTACTATTTTTGCAGAAAGGCCGCCCTTTTCAAGACAACAAATGGATAAAAAGAAACAGGCATTTCTTATTGCATTGGGAAAGAGGATCGTCTCGCTTCGCGAAGCAAAGGGAATTTCACAGACCCTGCTGGCCGGGAAATGCAGCAAGGACAAGCAAAGCATCAACCGCCTGGAGAAGGGAAATGTGAATCCCTCTGTATACTTTCTATTGCAGGTTGCGAATGCATTGGACATCTCCCTCGCTGAATTGCTCGACCCCCGGGACTGATCAGCTATCGAGGTGGGATTGAATAATCGCGAAGCGCTATCTTTTTCATTAGTAAATTTGCGGCTTAAACCTTAGTACATGACGATTGCCGTATTAGGCGCCGGTATGGTTGGCCGGGCTATTGCTTTGGATCTTGCAAAACAATATTCAGTAACATCGTTCGATCTGAATAGCGAGAATCTCCTGGAACTCACAAACAGGGACCCGTCGATCAACACGGTGCCGGCCGATCTTTCGCGCTATCATGAATATAAGGAATGGCTGACGACGTTTGATCTGGTGGTGACCGCCGTTCCCGGCTTCATGGGTTATAAAGCCCTGCAGGCAGTTATTAAAGCCGGTAAGGACGTTGTCGATATCTCTTTCTTCCCCGAGGATGTGCTGCAACTCGATTCAATAGCAAAGGAAAATGGTGTCACTGTCATCACGGACTGCGGCGTGGCGCCGGGTGTCAGCAATTTCATTCTCGGCCGCTATAACGAGGAAATGAAAGTGGTTGAATTTGAATGTTACGTTGGCGGTCTTCCTGCTGAAAGAAAGCCGCCGTTCCAATACAAGGCGCCCTTCTCCCCTGTGGATGTGATACAGGAATATATCCGTCCGGCCCGCCTTGTTGAAAATGGAATGATCGTGACGAGGCCCGCTCTCACCGATCGCGAGATGCTTTCCTTCGACCAGGTAGGAGAACTGGAGGCATTCAATACTGACGGACTGCGTTCATTGATCTACACTATGGCGCATATTCCACATATGAAGGAGAAGACACTGCGTTATCCCGGTCACATCGACCTCATCATTGCCTTGCAACAGGCAGGTTTTTTTTCACTTTCGCCCTTGCGCATCGGAGACCAGGTGGTTACGCCCCTGGATTTTACCTCGAAGCTTTTGGTGAATGAATGGAAGCTCGGCCCCGAAGAGGAGGAATTCACCATTATGAAAGTGATTGTAAAAGGAGAGGGCAAGAGAGTGCAATACGATCTTCTCGACCGGTATGATCCTCTCACGAAGACCTCATCTATGGCAAGGACTACCGGGTACACCTGCGCGGCCGGAGTAAACCTCGTTGCAAAGGGCCTGTTTAATAAGAAGGGCGTTTTCCCTCCGGAACTGGTAGGGAAAGACAAGGCTTGTTTCGACTTTGTGATGAAATACCTCGACGACCGGAATGTAAATTGGAAGAGATCGGAAGAAGGGGTATAGATGGAAAGCTACGGACATAAAAAATGCGACAGAGAGTCGCATTTTCAAATAGTATTCAATTAAAGTTTATTCTGCTTCCGCAACTACTTCCTTCACCTCGGGGATCATGCGCTTCATCATCCCTTCAATGCCCGCCTTCAGCGTGATCATGGATGAAGGACAACCGCTGCAGCTTCCCTGCATGGCAAGGTTCACCGTTCCGCTGTCGTAGCTTCTGAACTGGATAGCGCCGCCGTCCATTTCTACTGCGGGACGCACATAATTATCGAGCAGTTCCTTAATGCGTTTTACCACGTCATCGTCATCTGCCGCCACTTCGTTGCTGCTGGCTTGTTTCACGGTAGCGAGCTCTTCTTCGTTTATCACCGTCCGCCCTTCTTCCAGGTAGTCTTTCAGGAACTGCCGTACGGAAGGGATCACATCATTCCAGTCTGTTTCAGTCGTCTTTGTAAGCGTGACGAAATTACTGGCAATGAATACGGCCTTGATGAATGGAAAGCCAAAGAGCTCCACTGCCAGGGGTGATGGCTTCGCAGTCTGGGTGTCCGGGAAGTCGATGCTCTTGCCTGGATAGAGGAGTTTGTTAGCTACAAACTTCATCGTCTCCGGGTTGGGAGTCATTTCCGTATAGATGCTGATGATGGGGTTGCCTGTTTTAATCATATTGTGCTGTTTAATGCGCCGTGGCCCTCGCCTGAAGCGGGAGACAAAATTAACAATAATTCCGGCGGGTTGTTTGAAAAGCTGCCTATTAAAAGCCTAAAACGCAGATTAGCTCGGAAGCAAACGAAAAGAGCCCCCTGGCACCCCAATTCCCAATCCCCAATTCCTGGCGTTGCTACTCCTTAAACCGTCCCGTTTTCTTCAAATACCTGATAAGGAGATAAATGAGCAGGAGAATGCCGAGAAACACGCCAATCAGGATATTCCGGAGCCCGGTGTCGTTGCCCGTTAGTTCGGGATAGTTGAGGAGAAGCAGGAGGGTGATACCGATCAGCCAGATGAATTGCGTGGTATGTTCCTTCAGGATCCACCGGCGCCAGTTGAATTGCATACTGCGCAGCGTTTTACCCAACCCCTTCAGGTTTGGAAACCAGCGGTTGACATGCCTGCAATATTCATCAAACCCCGCCCCGAACTTTCCGCGAAGGAAATTCTCTTCAGCCAGCACGATCGCCTGGTAGATGAAAAGGAACACCGGGATCACGATTACCGTATAGACGAGGGAATTGGCCAGGATACCGACACCCAGCAGCATCAGGATATTCCCGACATACAGGGGATTACGGCAATGGTTGAAGATACCGTCAGTGACTAATCCTTCTGCATAGGGTTTTCCTTCCTTTCCCCCGCGGACTATGTAGGCCAGCCCGATCGTTAATCCGCGGATCAATTGCCCGGAGACCGTGATGAGCAAACCCAGGCAAATGGGCCAGATATAATAATGTGCGCCGAAATTTTCCCTCGAGAAAAGAGGCCAGGAAGGAATGAACAGCGCCGCATAAAAGAGAATGAAGATCCAGTTACGGTACTTGAAAAAGAAATTCCCGATGGCTACCATGATTATTTTTTTACAGCAATAATTCCCGCGAAGTTATACCACTTGAAGAAGACCTCGCAATGTGCAAAGCCCTTATCGCGTAAAAGCGTGATGTCCTCGCTCAGTTTGTAAGGGATAAGAACATTTTCCAATGCTTCCCTCTTCTGCGAGATCTCCAGGTCGCTGTAATGGTTGCGGCGTTTATAGTTATAGTAGTAGTTGATGAAATCGCGATTGAAGCGGCTCTCTTCCGCCAGTATCTTCTCTATGAGAATGAGGGCCCCGCCCGGGTTCAATCCATCGAAGATGTTTTTGATCAATTGTTCCCGGTAAATGGGACGAACAAACTGAAGCGTCAGGCAGAGCACAACCACCGATGCATTCTCTATCCGCACGCCCTGGTTGAGGTCGGCGCAACGAAGATCATAATTGCGGGAAAAGCCGATCTCCATCAAGTTCGACTTACACTTGTTAAGCATTTCCTGGGAATCGTCAATACCTACGAAACGAATATTCGGATTGACCATTGTATCCATGCCGATCATGGTGGTACCGGTAGAGCAACCGAGATCATAGACATCGGTGCCTTCCTGCGCATGATCCGCAGCAAGCTCCGCCATCATCCGCTGCATCTCGCCATAGTAGGGCACCGAACGGCTTACCATGTCGTCGAAGACATTGGCAACGTTGGCGCCGAACTTGAAATCACTTGCTTTTTCAATTTCCTCTTTGAAGACTTCATCTTTACCCATAGCGCTGAATATTAAATTAAGGGATACAAAGTAAAGCAATTTGTGTAATCTTTGAGTGCGAAAATACCCAACCACAAGGAACACAATGGAGGCACGGAGAACACGGAAAGAAGTTGACAAGTTAATAGGTTGATAAGTTGGCGCCTGCTATCCGAGATTCCTGGTCTGATAGCACGCCCAATTGGCACATTAGCATATTTGCACACTATCAAATTGTATCAGAAACCAATCATGAATAAGACATATCATCTCTCCAATTGCACCACATGCCAGGCCATCCTGAAAGAAACGGGCATCGATAAAAAGGCCGAACGGAATGAGATCCTTTTGCAGGACATAAAGCTGGAGAAGATCACCGCCGCGCAATTGGAAGAAATGAAGAAAATGGCCGGAAGCTATGAAGCGCTCTTCAGCCGGCGGGCCATGAAATACAAGGAGCTTGGTATAAAAGATAAGAAGCTCCAGGAAAAGGATTACAAAGATTATATACTCGGGGAATATACCTTTCTCAAACGTCCCGTTACGATACTCGGCGACAGGATCTTCATCGGCAACGATAAGAAGACGGTCGAAGCATTGAAGAAGGCCGTGAAGTGAAGGAATTGAATCACGCCACCGCCGTCTTTCTCTCCTTGCTTAGAACATTATAGGCAATGATCGCTCCTATCAGCATAAAAATGGCGCCCAGGACGAACGAGATGCCCGGGAAATGGAAGGGAGCACTGTCTTTCGTAAACCAGAGGAACAGGTTATTCATCATCAATGGGCCAATGATGGTAGTTAGACTCATCAGGCTGGTCAATGCGCCCTGCAGTTCTCCTTGTTCATTGCGCGGTACGTGTTCGGAGATCGTGGCCTGGAGTGCGGGTCCCGAAATCCCCCCGAGACAATAGGGGACAAGAAAAGCGAACATCATCCAGCCCTGGCTTGCAAAAGCAAAGAGCACCAGGCCGAGCACGTAAAGCAACAGTCCGGTATAAATACTCTTTTCATTTCCCAACCGTGGATTAATTACCCTGTTCAGCCCGCCCTGCACGG
>DATHKS010000234.1:0-2653 GCA_035488975.1 Chitinophagaceae bacterium
GGCCCATTGCAAACGCTACTGCTCTTGACCGGAAGCCGGTACCGGTACCCATTGTTGTAAAGCCCGCCCTGAATAAACAGGGATTGCTTGCCGCCATAAGAGATGACTTCGGTGCGCGCATCAACCATACGGCAACCGACAAGGCGCCGGACATAACGGAGAAGTTCACGATCAACAAGTATTTGCCCGATACCTATCGCAAGGCATTCAACTTTACATCGCCACGAGTGCCGAATGCAAAGACGGATGATAGTTATCATTGCGCTATCCGCGAGAAAGTAGATCTGAAAGTCTGGGAGAACGATGAACGCATCAGTTGGGGACAATTATTTGCACACATACTCCGCCAGCCGATGCTGGCCAAGGCCTGCGGCATGATCTATTCCGCAGAAGTGACGGTGACAGGAGCGCTGGAGGAATTGTTTGCAAAGGGATGTTATATCTATGCCGACGTAGTGCATGATAACTACACGAAGATCCAGGACAATCTTTCCCTCGATACAGAGGGCCCATTCATTAAACCCTATGCGGCGAGGCTGCCCAAGCTTCTTCCCGGTGTCGCCAATAAGCGCCCCGTGTTCGCGCCTATTCTTTTCCCGGTATTATTCCGCCTCACCGCCATCGATCCCGAACCGCCTAAGGCGCCCTGGGATAAGATCTTCGCCGAACTGAATGAATACACCGATGGATTTGCGCGCATCGTTCATGCGCAACAGCCCGTGAGCACCGATCTGTTGAAGGAAGCGCCGGATGGAAGTCATCCTGTAAAAGATGAAGGCATACGCCTTGCGTGGGATGATGAACAGATCCTGATCTGGTATGCAAGGCAACTGGAAGGCTACAAGGAAAATCCTGCGGATCCCGGACCCGGTGTTCGCGTAGACGCACCGCTGGGCGTGTATGGATATGGTGTGGATGTGAAGGAAGATGCGGCCGGCGCCAAATGGAAAAGTCTCAATACCGTCAGTTGTAAGAACGCCTACGATATTGGCGGCGTGGCGTTGGGAAATGCGGCAGGAGATAAAATAGAATTGCCCTTCCAGGTCTTTCCTACACAGATACACAACGATACCACAAGCCCGTACTGGCTGCCGATGTACTATACCGGGTGGACGGGAAAGAGTCTTGTGTTGAAAGATATCGATGCGATTTCCATTCACCAGCTCGATCAGAACACCGAGATGAATGGTGCGGTGCCGAAGAAAGTGGCGGCGGATAACCGCTTCGACGATGTAGCGCCGGGTATTTCCCTGCAGTATGGGCATCGCTATCATTTCCGCGTGCGGATGATGGACATCAGCGGAGGCGGTCCGGCCGCTGGAGAAGATATTCCCGATGAGACACCTTCCTCTACCACCAAGTGGAGTTTTAAGAGATATATCGCACCGGGGCTTTGCCGCATTGAGAAACCGGAGAGCCTGGGCACCACCAAAACGGAATTCTTCAATGAAGTAATAAACGATGATGATACGCATTCATTCGAAGAAAAGCCGGTCCTGCATATCAAAAGGCCGACGCTGAACTATCCCGCCGTAGTGTTCACCAATAAATACCAGGCGGCAGGACAGGACCCCGTTGCATTGCTGATACAATCGGTGCAGCAACAAAAACTCGCGGGCACGCCGGCCAAGCGCGTGCAGATACATCCAGCCATCGCGGATCCGGATGTGAGTATCCTTGCCGTGAAAGTGGAAGTTGAAACGCTGCGCCTCGATAACCTGGCAAGTGAGACCGGGAAGGAGAACTACGTCACGCTGTATGATACCACGCGGAAATTTCCCAATGCATTCGAAGGCGAGTTGCCACTCGGCATCGACTTCCGCGATGTGGCCGTGTTGAATCTCGGCAGCAATGATGACCCATTCAATGATCCGGCGCTGACCAAGGCCGATATCGATGCGATGGAAACCATACCGCTGCCGACGGCACGCAAGATCCGCATTACAGTGCGTGGTGTTTGCGGCGACCAGGTTCCATCCAATGAATCGTACTATGGGTTCATCAACGATGAGGACGTTGAAATGGACAGCCGGTATGGAAAGACATCAAGATTCTGGTTCTATAAGGAATCAACTAAGGAAGATGAAGTGCCCTTGCTCGTTCCGAAGGGAACCATTCCCGAGGTGCAGGGTCTCTATCTTCAGCCCGATCCCGAGTATATCCGCAAGGGTCAGGCGGGTCAGTACTTCTTCTTCAGTGCGGAGACAAGTCAGCAACCTGATATCATGCAGCGGCTCGCACAGCAACTCGGCCTGCGCGTAAAAGATAACGGCCTCACGCTCGTTGGCGAGAAAGGCGAACGGGTAGTATTTGGCTGCAGCAATAAGATACGTCATCACCTGGCGCCCGATGGAAGCAGCATCACCTTCTCCACAAAGGCCGATCTGTGTCAGCATTGGATCGCCTGCATTGCACAAACACTAAACCGCGATTGGACCTGGGATGCGCTGGAGGATGTTAGTTTCACCGTGAGCCGCAATAAGAAATTCAAGAAGGATACCGAGGCGGAGAGAGAGATACGCAAGAATATCGGCGACATAGAAATAAAACATTCGGCATCGTTCGAATCGCTGATGCCCGATGCGTTCGGCAATGTGAACCGGCAGGGAACGACGCTCATCTTCATCGATGCGATAGAACCGAAGCCCGAACG
>DATHKS010000235.1:0-6812 GCA_035488975.1 Chitinophagaceae bacterium
ACTAAAGCCAAAGCTACCCGTACAGTTTTAGCTGCCCGGCAACTACAGCGTCACCGGGGATTGCAGTCTCCCCGTTGATCCGGCCGGCTACCCCATTCGTCCTTTTCCCAGTCATAAATATTTTCCTTACACAGCATTATAGTTAAGAGGCGCTTGCCGGGAGTGCCATACCACTTGAGTAATCACGATAGCCTCCCGGCACGGTATAGTCGCCTGTTATTCATTGCAGGGTTTTGCGTTCACCACAGCATCTAAATTCGCTGAAAATTTGGCAAAACATGTCGCCATGCGGCGTCGACCTGCCTTATCCTTTCCGAAAATTCATCGTTCAAAAAAACAAACTGTATCAATTATGAGCAAGCGTTTCAGGCCGTTCCATACGGTGTGCGTCATCCTTCTCCTATGTATTTTTCAACAAGCGACAGCCCAAACGGGAACAGTAAAAGGCCTGTTCAAGGATGCCGATGGCATTCCCTTACCCGGCGCCTCGATAACTGTTGAAGGAAAGAGAACGGGCACTACTACCAATGATGCCGGGGCCTATCTCCTGAAATTGTCCCCGGGCCGCTATACCCTTATCGGCAGCTTTGCCGGCAGGCTTGCCCAGCGAAAAGAAATAACCGTTGTCGAAAATGAAACATTGGAATTGAATTTCGTTGCCGAACAGGGCGACGATCTTGACAATATTGTCGTTATCGGTTCGCGCTCCCGGGAGGCCCGCAGTAACCTCACGACGCCGGTACCGGTGGATGTGCTCCGGACACAGGACCTCAAGCCCTTTGCGCAAATGGATATATCGCAGATGCTGACGTATAGTGTGCCCTCCTTTCAATCGGCGCGACAAACCATTTCCGATGGCACAGATCATATAGATCCCGCCGGACTGCGGGGACTCGGTCCCGACCAGACGCTGGTATTGCTGAATGGCAAACGCCGTCACACTACCGCCTTGGTCAACATCAATGGATCTGTGGGAAGAGGATCGGTAGGTACTGATCTCAATGCCATTCCTTCCGCGGCTATCGATCGCATAGAAGTATTGCGTGATGGTGCGGCCGCGCAATATGGCTCCGACGCGATTGCAGGTGTGATCAATATTGTATTGAAGAAGAACTACAATGGGTTCAATATCTCTACTATGGCGGGCGGAAATTTCACCAAACTGCCTTACAAGGGCGGCATCAATATCAACGATGGATTGAACCAGCAGGTAGACTTCAATGGTGGCTGGGCGAGGGATAAATTTTACGTGAACATCAGCGGCCAATGGCTACGACGTGAAAGGACCAACCGCAGTGGTGACGATAACATCCCGCTCGTCTATCTTGGAAATGCCGGTGCATTCCCGGCGAACCCGTATCCCAACGTCAACACGAATGATTACAGGAAATGGCTGATCGACCAGGATGCAGCTATAGTGCAGCAGCGCGGCTATGACCGACACAATATCGTGGCAGGGAATTCTTACTCCCAGAACTTTTCGGCTTTTGTAAATGCAGGAGCGAGGATCACCGACCATATCGACTTCTACCTCACTGCGGGTGCATCGCACCGCGATGGCGAGGCGAATGGCTTTAGCCGGAACCCCAACTCAGTAGCTCAACAGCCAGTCCTTGCAGATGGGACGCGTTTCTATGCCGATGGCTTCCTTCCGCAAATTGCGCCTTCCATCGACGACGCGTCGCTCATTGCAGGGATCAACCTGGAAGCCGGCGCCTGGAACATCGATCTTAGCAACACGATAGGAAGGAATAGCATCTGGTACACGATAGAAAATACCGGCAATGCATCATTGCCTCCCACCAACCAGGTGCAGACCACCTTCAATGCAGGAAGGCTTTCCTTTTTACAGAATACGACCAACCTCGACATAAGCAGGAAGTATAATTTTTCCAACCGCAGCTCATTGAACGTAGCTGCGGGAGGAGAATTGAGGCATGAGACCTTCCAGATAAAGGCAGGCGAACTCAATTCCTATTTCAACGGGAAAAGAGTGGCCAGGGTAGATTCGATACAACCTTACCCTGGTACGGACAAGGGCACCACTTTCGACCCGGTTGTGCCAGGGTTGGGCGCCCAGGTATTCCCGGGTTTCACACCGCAAGACGCCGTAAAGGCGACGAGGAATGTGTATGCGGTGTACGGAGACCTCGAACTTACTCTTAAGAAATGGGTATTCGATGGTGCAGGACGCTATGAGAATTATGCGGAAAAAGGCCTCGGTTACGATAATGTGAGCGGGAAGATCGCTGCACGTTACGAGATCAGTAATTTCATTTCAATACGAGGCTCCGTAAGCAATGGCTTCCGTGCGCCTTCATTGCAACAACGGTATTTTCAGAATACATCGACCCAATTCGTGGGGGGATTCCCTTCGAACTCTTTAACGGCGAATAACTATAACCCGATCGTGAGGGATGCCTTTGGCGTTAATCAATTGAAACCCGAACGCTCCAACAGCTATTCTCTTGGAGTAGTTGGGAAGAATGGAAAGGGATTCACCTTCACGGCCGACGGCTACTTCATCAGCATCCACGACAGGATCGTCCTGTCGACACCCTTCAACCGGAGTAATCCTTTGGTGAATAAGATCCTCAATGATAATAAAGTGGATTCTTCGACTGCGGCCCTGCAATTCTGGACCAATGCAGTGAATACAGAGACAAAGGGTATCGATATCGTTGCAACGCAGCGCTTCCGTATCGCCGGGGGAAATGCCAGCATTTCATTGTCCGCGAATTTCAACGAGAACAAGGTTGTGGGTGATATTCATACAAACTCAAAGCTCGATGCAGTTCAGAACAATCCTTTTGCCGGCGATCCCGCGCATGGTATACCCGGAAATCCTGCAGCTAATCCTGCCAATGATCTTGCATTCACTCTCTTCGATCGCCAGCAACGCGGTCGGATTGAAACGGCGCAGCCGAGGAGCAAGATCAACCTGACCCTGACCTATAATCGCAGTAAATGGAGTTTCCTCTTAAGGGCCGTCCGCTTCGGTGAGTCAGAATTTCTCAACAATATCGACCCTGCATCGCAGAGGATCACCGATAATTTCTATTTCAATGATGTGGGTTTTGGTACCGACCAGGTGTTCAGTGCAAAGATCACCACCGACCTCGTCGTGACCTATAAGATCTGCCCCGGTATCCTTCTCTCCGTGGGTGGCAATAATATTTTCGATGTGTACCCGGACAAGGTATTCGTTGATCCGAGGAACGATCCGCAGGCCGTATATGCCAACCCAGGCGGGCCGGCCTCAGTACCCTCCGCCACAAAGAGTACAACAGGCTACAATGCCGGCAGGGATGCATCCAACCGCGGGAGATTCCTGTTTGGGCCTAACCAGTTTGGATACAATGGCAGGTTCCTGTTCAGCCGCCTGAGCATCGAACCCGGTCAAATGAAAAGAAAGAAGAACAAAACCAAGCGGTGATTTCCCGTCCATTAAATTTCCTAAAACCGTTGGAAAAACAAATCCCGCAATATGGAGAGGAAAAGCTGCCGTTAGGCCAAAGTGGCCACCAGGATGCCGGACGACTGGTAATTTTATTACTTCTCTCGTTTAAAAGGTAAAAATGATAAAGATAAAAGCACCGGCAATCGCTCTATTGGCCGTTCTGATGCTCTGGGGATGCAGGAAAAACGACGAGCGCAATCCTTCTCCATTCATCGCCGACGGATATTGGGAGGGCAACTTCTTCACCGGGGGATCCGTTCATATTCTTAACCTGGAAGACGGAACGAGCAGGCTTTATTTTGTGAATGAGAGCGGCGATACCGCATCGGCGTACCGAAAATTCTACGGAAACTATAGTACGGCAGGGAACAGTTTCACGGGTCACTACGAAACCTCGGAGCCATCGGGAAGTGATGGCATGGATCTACTGGTGACGCCACCGGTAAGGAATACATTGAATGGACAATTCTTCGTCAACGAGGTGTATTCGTTTTCCCTTGAATTGAATAAGCGGCCATGATGAAGAACGATAGTGAAGAAGAACCGGTTCCCGGAATGATGAGAACCAGAAGAAAAGCCACTGGTAGATACAGTTACTGCCAAAAGCAATCGACTGTTGATTTATGTTTCGAACTAGCCCACCACCAGGCAAACCGCGTAAATGGCATTCAGCCGTTTCAATCCAGATGTCCGGCCTGATGATAAGACCAATGGCAATAGAGGATAGACGAATGGGAGTAATGGACCTGGCAGTAATCACCTGCCGGTCCAACTGCCCATGGCCATTGATAAATATATTCTGCGGCGATTGCCGTGGTCACCTCGATAAGTGACGGTTTATAGCAATGATTAGGAATGCAAGGACCGGCAGTCTTTGAACTGCCGGAGCCTTTTTTTAACCGCATGCTCTTCATGTAAGGAGCAAATGATTTTCTATTACAAAATCGGCACAAAAAACGACCAGATCTTTTTTTCATAATGTAAAGTTTGATGTTAAGGCTATTGATTAATGCCCGGCGCCCGGTGATCGTATCGCCGGGGCGCTTTTTTTCACCTCTATTTATCAGATATGTTAAGTACTACCATTCCCTTTACTTCTTCGCGGCAATACAGAAGCGCCGTTAAATCCAAACGGGTCGAATCCATCGATCTGCTACGAGGGACCGTCATGATCATCATGGCCATCGACCATGTGCGTGATTATTTTCATAGCGGTGCATTCCAATTTAGCCCAACGGACCTGAGCAAGACCTCGGTCTTTCTTTTCTTCACGCGGCTGATCACCCACTATTGTGCGCCGGTATTCGTTTTCCTTGCCGGTGTTTCTGCGCACCTGTATGGCGTCACACGCACCCGTGCAGAATTATCCTTCTTCCTTCTCACAAGAGGTATCTGGCTTGCATTGGCGGAAATGGGGATCATTACACTTGAACAGACTTTCAATCCCGGCTACCCCATGTTCAATCTCCAGGTGATCTGGGCAATAGGAATAAGCATGATAGTGTTGTCGGCCCTCGTGTACCTCGACCGGCGCATCATCCTCGCCATTGCCTTGCTTCTCGTTGTGGGACATAATCTCCTCGATACGGTGCATGTTCCGGGTGATGGACTCGGTGCATTCCTCTGGTCGTTGTGTCATGAGGTCGGCACCTTCACCTTCGGGCCATTGACTTTCTTCGTTCACTACCCTGTTATCCCCTGGATCGGTATCATGGCCGCGGGGTATTGCCTGGGACATATCTATACACCCGGATTTGCCAGGGAGAAAAGGAAGACCATCCTTCTTTGGTTGGGATTCGGTTCCCTTGCCGTTTTCCTATTGCTCCGGCTCTCGAATGTCTATGGCGATGCCAGCCATTGGTCCGTTCAAAAGAATACGGTCTTCACCTTCCTTTCCATCCTGAATGTGACCAAGTACCCGCCTTCCCTTCTATATGCGCTGATGACACTGGGGCCCGCGTTCTTGTTTCTCGCGGTGTCGGAAAGACCGTTAAACAAACTGACCTCGAAGATCGCGGTCTTCGGACGCGTGCCGATGTTTTACTATATCGTGCATTTATTCCTCATTCATCTTTTCGCAGTAGCGGGTGCGGCGCTCTCGGGTTATCATGCTTCGGATATGATCCTAACTACGAGATTAAATTCATCTCCGGAATTGAACGGGTATGGATTCAACCTGGCTACCGTGTATGCGGTCTGGGCCGTTCTGATCGTGATCCTCTACCCTATTTGTAGATGGTTCGACCGGTACAAGAGAAAATACCAGGGCCAGAAATGGTGGTTGAGTTATCTATAAAAAGATCGATGCCCGCCGGCCCTGGTGAAAACACGGGAAGGACTATACCACGAATGGAGTATTTTTATTTTTTGATCAAGTGAGTAATTTCGAATTCGAGCGGTAAAAGGCGGGTTATTTTACTAGGGGACGACTAATGAGATTTTTTTGAACCACGAAGACGCAAAGACACGAAGAGACACGAAGGAATACAATTACCACGGGGAATACAAGGAAAGCGCAAGGGATACAAGAATTTCTCATAGCATGCGCAATTGGTATGGGCCTTCCTTCGCATGGGATATCTTTTTTGTGCTATTAAAAAAGTACTCTAATCGTTTCAGGACGGTAATCTTGTTTTGATCTATTCCTTTTACACATTTCTAAAAAATATTTTATGCCTGACAATGAATCCCACCAATCCACTATCGCCCTCGAGGATCTCTATGAGGTCAGCAATTCGGGCGACCTTGTCTCCCTCAGCGTCCGCACCGGGGCCAGGGGACAGAAGAGCCTCACCACGGTGAAGCTCAACCGTACAATTAAGGTAAAGGACGTAAATGGTTCCATCGATAAACCCCTTCCACTCGGCAGTGGTGCGGAGCTGGCGGGAAAGACTTTGCGGATAAAGACCGAGATCACTGACATCTCGGACGAGACCAACGATACCTTCATCGATGTGAGGATAACCGGCGGGCCGAATGAATACCGTCACAAAGTGGAGAAGACGGTGATCGCCGATAACGATAGCGTTCTCTATACCGCCGACATCGAATTCTTTACGCGTTAACCCATCTCCTATGCGACTCTTATTGACAAGCGTATTCCTTGCGATCCTTGGTTCGGCCATCGCCCAGCCAACGGTTAAGGATACCAGTATCACACTCGACATCCTGCGGGCGCCCGTTTCGCCCGCCGCCGCCCTGGCGGGTATTGCACCCAGCGAAGTAGAGAAGCCGACCGATCCAACGGCCTTCATGATCTCGCTGCAGCAGGCTACGAATAATTTCTCCCAACTCCCCAAGAGCTACGCGATCGACTTCACACCCGGCCTGATCTTCAATAGTCAAAACCTGA
>DATHKS010000236.1:0-3597 GCA_035488975.1 Chitinophagaceae bacterium
ACATGATCGGTCCCCTGGAAGAAAAGGCCACGCGCATTATGACATATACCATCAGGGGTGCAAGGAAAATCAAAGCCGCTATGGCCACCATTACATCTATCAGTCGCTTGATGTGTAGTTGCCACTCGGGCATGAGGCCGGTCTTCAGGTCGATCAATGCCGCGCCCATCACGTTGTTCGTCTTCACGGAACCCGAGAGGATGTCCATGGTGTTGGGAAGTATCTTGATCTCGACGTCCTTCTCGCTGAGATGATTGACGATGTCCTCCAGCAGCAGGTGTTCGGACCGGTCGAGTGTGAGGACTACCAGCCTCACGTCTTTCTCGTCGATGATCGTCTCCAGCTGATCGAGCGAACCGAGTTTGGGTGTGGGCCTCTCAGCTTCCTTCTGGTGGTTATTGCCCGGCGTGATGAAGCCGATATAGCGGAAGCCTCCATCCTGCAGGTTCTTCCTCGTTTCCCTGTATATTTTCGTGGCCGATTCCTCGCTGCCGATCATCAGTGTATTGAAAAATATTTCGCCATTCAATAATTGCCGCTTCACCTTGCTCAGCACGAGCCAGCGGCCGAAGAAGAAGAAGCCGACATGAATGATCAGCATGCAGAAGAAGGCAAAGTAGTAATAGGAATAATTGCCGCGTACATCATCGAGCACCACGATGAAGAACAGGATCACGCAGCCGATGATGGTGCAGAGGAAGGCTGCACTGAATTCGTACAAACGGGATTTCTTATAAAGGCCCTGGTAGGCGCCGACGAGCCCAAAGAGAATGAGCCACCCAACGGGCACGAACACCACGCCCGTCCAGAAATGCGAATTGAACTTAAGGTCTTCGGTATAGAAAATGGTCTCCTTCAGCAGCCACTTGCGTACGATATAGAAGGTGGCCCAGGCGAGAGCCCCCATGACATAATCCGTCACTGCATACCAGCCAATGGATATTTGCCGCTCATTCCTCATCAGCGCGAAATTATATTGTTCCCGATCTTTCCAAGGATCTGGTGGGCGACATCCATTGCATGGAGCCCATCCATCTCCGAGACCACGGGTTTTGTATTGTTGAGGATCGCGTCCTTGAATTCGGAGAGCTCCTTCAGGATCGCGTTTATCTCGGGTACGGGCGGGTTGGCAACCGCGAGCGTCTTCTTTCCCGAAGGGGTTTCGATATCGAAGGAGAAGACATTCGAGTCCTTTGCTTCTTTGAGCTTGATGATCTCTGTCTTCTTATTCAAAAAATCGACGCCGATATAGGCGTCTTTCTGGAAGATCCTCATCTTGCGCATTTTCTTCATGGATATGCGGCTGCTGGTGAGATTGGCTACGCAGCCATTGTGAAATTCGATGCGCACGTTGGCGATGTCCGGCGTCTCGGTGATCACTCCCACGCCGCTGGCGGAGATGGTCTTCACATCGCTCTTCACGATGCTGAGGATGATATCGATGTCGTGGATCATGAGATCGAGGATCACGCTTACTTCAGTACCGCGGGGATTGAACTGCGCGAGGCGATGCACTTCGATGAACATGGGGTTCAGCGACACATTCCTGATGGCGAGGAAGGCGGGATTGAACCGCTCTACGTGGCCCACCTGGAACTTGATGCCGGATTCCTCCACGAGTTTCACCAGCAGTCTCGCCTCCTCCATAGTATGGGCCATCGGCTTCTCCACGAAGACGTGCTTGCCTTTCTTGATCGCCTTCTCGCACCAGGTAAAGTGATGGTCCGTTGGCGCCACCACATCGATAGCGTCGCAGGCGTCGATCAGTGCATCGGGATCGAGGAAGCGGGCGAGCTGGTATTTCTCTGAGACCTCCTGGGCCGTATCGTCGTGCGGATCGAAGAAGCCGACGATTTCCACGTCAGGAATTTCCTTCCAGTTATTGAGATGAAACTTGCCGAGGTGGCCGACGCCGAAAATCCCGAGACGGAGCATAATAATTGATTAATCCTCAAAGATAAAGATTGGGGTTTCTTATAAGAAAGGAATTATTACGGCAAGTTATAAGTAATAAGGAATAAGTGATAAGGCCTCATTAGAAAAGGTTAATTTTTTCTGGTGAACTCTGGATATGGACGATTTGTCGACTTATTAGTCAAATCCCTAATCCGCAAATCCCCTAATCCCCAAAATGCCCGTCCTGATTCCCAGTTCCTAAGGCAAGCTCCCAGTGATCACTCCAGCCAGCACCTGGCTCTGGCCGTCAAAATGATGTCCACCCGGCAGGACCTTGCTGCTGAAATTCTTCAGATGAATGCTACTGACCGGAAGATCGTCTTTATCCGCATCGGCGAAGATGGCAAGTACCCTCGGGACGGACATCTGGTTGATGGCGGAGGCCACATCATTGGAGCGTTTCTTATTCCACCCAAGCATGTCCGACCAATGGATCTCGAGGTCGGTGTTGGCGGATGGCGCCACCAATATCACCGTGCTTATCCGCGCCCTCGTAGGGGCAGGCAAGGCATTCACGATGAAAGGAAATACATCGGCGCCGAAGGAATAGCCGGCGAGGACGATGCGCGCGGTGGGACGCCGTAACAATAATGCTTCGATATAGGTTGAAATAGCGCTTGCAGCCGAGGCGGGCGTCTTCTTCACCCAGAAATAGGACTTGGCATCGAGACTGGCCACCGGGAAGCCGCGATGATTGAGCTCCTCCGCCAGCGATTTGGAAAATTTATTCATGCCCCCATCTCCCGTGATATAAAAAATCAGCGGCTTGCTCGTATCCGGACTATTCAAATAGGTAACCGGGAATCCCGATTGGGCAACGGAAGACAGGCAAATCATCAATCCAATAATCGTAATACTTTTTTTCATTTGCAAGTTTGACAAGTTGAAAAGGCAAACCACTAAGACACGAAGAACACAAAGGGGCACGAAGGAATACATAATTTAACACCATTCAAATTCAGTCCGCAATCTTCGAATTAAGGCCTAATTCCCAACCTCCCTGCCGGCAGGCAGGTTCCTAATTACTTATTCCTAAATCCACTCTCCGAAGGTTGCATGACTTTCCCCAAAGCCGCCGGTAGCTGGACCAGATCAAAGTCATTCTCATACAACAAATACTTATTCACCCATTCACTCGCATACTTCTCCTTGAACTCGCGCAGTCCCTGGTAATAACGGAAGCGGCGGATCTTCTCATATGCATACTTCACCACTCTCTCCGCGGTGGTCTCCGGGTGCGTGATGCCCGACATCGGTGCCAGGCCGAGGTTCACATAATGCAGGCCCTTATCGCGCGCATAGCTGATGAGTTTTATCAGCAGCGCATCCATGGCGCCCGCGGGTGCATCGGCGGTGCGACGCAGGAGATCATAGGTGCATTCATCCGGTGTATAGTCGGGGATGATATTGAGAAATGCGACGATGCGGTCATCCGGATCGTGTACGGCGACTACATCCTCTCCCGCAAGCGTTACGGGATCGAACATACCCTGTGAAAAGACGAGTTCGGTCTTGTCAAAATGAGAGAGCCATTCATCCGAGACCTCCGCCAACTTCGTGATCAGTTCAGCTGAATGAGGAGCCGTATGGATGCGCGTGCTGAATCCCTTCTTCACCAGGCTATTCACGCCGTTGCGCAAT
>DATHKS010000237.1:0-4240 GCA_035488975.1 Chitinophagaceae bacterium
TTCCATCTATGATGCGATCCGTTCCGGATTTGGAAAGGTCGCCTTCATCATCCGCAGGGAATTCGCCGAGGATTTCAAACAGATCTTCGGACCGAAACTGGAAGGAAAGATCGAGGTGGAATATGTTTTCCAGGATATGGATGCATTTACCGAAGGATATGCCATTCCCGCGGAAAGAAAGAAGCCCTGGGGAACGGCCCACGCGGTACTCTGCGCCATGGATGCTGTGAAAGAGCCATTCGCGGTCATCAATGCCGATGATTTCTATGGGCACAATGCCTTCGAAGAAGCCGCCGATTTCCTGGTGAATGATTGTACGCCGAACAACTATGCTATCATAGGCTATGATCTGCTGAAGACCCTGTCCGACTACGGTACGGTGAACAGGGGCGTATGTGGATTGGACGATCTCGGCAATCTCGCTACTATCACCGAACGAATAAACATTGCAAAGAAAGACGGAAAGATCGTCTGCGACGACGGTCTCGAACCCCACGAACTTTCGCTCGATACACGCGTATCCATGAATTTCTGGTGTTTCGATATCTCGTTCTTCTCCTATACGCAAAAACTTTTCCGTGAGTTCCTCCAGCTTCACGGCCACGAACAGAAATCAGAATTCTTCATACCCATCGTTGCCGATAAATTCATCAAGGAGGGTGGAATGGTGGAGATCATACCTACTACTTCATCCTGGTTTGGAGTTACCTACAAGGAAGATGCTCCATTCGTGGAGAAGAGCCTGCAGGAGTTGATTGGGAATGGGGAGTATCCGGGGTTTTTGTGGAGCGAGGGCTGAGGGAATGAGGAATTGGGAATTGGGAATAAGGAATTGGTCCGAAAGGAGAAGACTCCACTCATAAAGCCCAATTCCTTATTCCTAATTACCAATTCCGACTTCACTACTAATTACCAATTCCCGCTCAATCCCCCTTAACCATAAATATAAAATCCTCAATCCTCTTCACCTGTTGCACATGATCAAGCCCGTTCAGGGTTGACTTCGAGGAGATCTTTACATTCTTATAGATGGAATTCTTCTTCAGTTCATCCACCGCCTGGAAGATATATTTGGATTGAACCGCGAAAACGGCGCCTTCTGTCTGTGCCTCCTTCGCGCTTAAGATCCCTATTACCTCGCCACTGCGATTGAATATGGGACCGCCGCTATTACCCGGGTTGGCATCCACGGAGATCTGGCAACTGAGTGTATCGCCATTGAAGCCCGTTCTCGCGCTCAGGTATCCTTCACCATACACTATCTCGTCGCGGGGAAAGCCCAGTGTGAATATGGACTCGGCGATGTCCGAGCTTGCCTTGCGGATGGAATAGGGCAGCACCGTAATAGGTTTGAAACGATCGTCGTCTATCTTCACGATGGCCACGTCACGGGGAATATCCAGTTTCAGCACAATGGCCCTGAACTGTTCGCCCTTATTATTCTGCACGTATATATTCCTTGAATTCTTTACCACGTGGGCATTGGTGATCATCAGGCCCTTGCCATCGATCAGGAACCCGGTACCATTGTAACGTACCGGACTTGGAATGATATTCTTCTGGGAGTTCTTGTCTACATTCTCTATTTTCTGGTTGAGTACCCGCTGGTTGTTATCCAAAATATCAAACTTGGCTACCAGCTCCTGCAACTTCGGATCCTTAGGATGCGGGGCTACGGAATTCACCAGCGCCGAGAGGCTGATGGCGGTAATACCCGCGATGGAGGCAGCGATGAGAGCCACCCGCTTGTATCTCGACCACATGTACACCACTTTGGCCTTGCCCTCTAATTTATCAGAATGGATCTTGCCCTGCTCGGAGAGATCGGTATGTACCTCATTCAGCGTGTTGCGGAATTTCTCCCATTCGCCGAAGCGGTTTACCTGTTGCAGGAATAGGGTATGCTCAACCACCAATTGGTCGATCTCGCTGTTAGTCTTGCGGAGATTCTCGAAGTGAAGGCGTTCGTCCGGGTTCATTTCACCGCGGATATATCGTTCGATCGCGTCGAGGATCATGATATCGTTGTTCTCATTCATCACTCTTCCCATTTTTATAATGTGCGAAAAAAATCTTCTTTAATCTCACCAGGCACTTATACTTCTGCGTCTTGGCATTCTCTGCGTTAGTATATCCAAAATCAAGGGCGATATCCTGCATGCTCTTTTTCTGGATGTAAAAGGCTTCGATAAGGCCTTTACACGGTTCGCCCAGGCTGGAGATGGCCTTATTCATCATGTCAAACTCGATGTCCCGCTTCATATGCTCCTCCATGTCCTCCTCCACAGGCACTATCGCCTCCGCATTCCCGATATCCCCGTTGTAGCGGCTGGTGTGCTGGAGCCGTTTCAACCATAAACGCCGGGCTACTGAATAAACATATGTCTTGACCAGACAGTTCAGTTCAAAATTCCCGGACCGGGCCTTTTCGTACAGGACGATCATGGTCTCCTGGAATATGTCCTTTGCATCGTCGGCCGTACCGTTGTTGTTGATTATCAAGGACTGAACCATGGTATAGTTCTCCTTATAGATCGTTTCAACGGCCTTTTTATCGTTCTTTGCCAATCCCTGCAGTAAAATCCTTTCGTTGGGCTCTTCTTTCACTTATCCGTTGTTTAATACAGTTTTTTAAAAATAGTAACCCTGTCTCAGGCTAAAAAAAAAACTTTCAAAAGGAGGGTTACCTTTCCTTCATCCGGGTATAAACAGTGAAATATTTCAAAAAATATCAAAATCACAAACACAATGAAAAAGCTTTTCATCGTATTAGCAGTAGCAAGCCTCGGTTTTGTTGCTTGTAACAACGAAAGCGCTACCGATGCGGCCAAAGACAGTACAACTAATGTAATTGATTCTGCAGCATCTGCACAAAAAGATACAATCGCTAAAGCTGCTGACAGCCTTTCTAACAAGGTTGATTCTGCCGCTTCTGCCGCTAAAGACACTCTAAAGAGCAAGTAATTTTCTCGGCAAGCAATCGAAAGAGCCATCCCACATTGTTCGGGTGGCTTTTTTGTTTTATTCCCCTGAATTGGGAATGCGGAATTAGGAACCTGCCCAACGGTAGGCAGGTTAGGCCTTATGAGAAGATTTTTCAAAGATCAGCCCAATTCCAAATTCCCAATTACTAATTCCATTTTCCTTCAGGTTTACTCATAAAATTCCTGTTCCTGCCCTCAAATACAGCTAACTTTGCCGATTCATAGAAAATTCAACTAAACAGTTTATCAGTGACCACATTTGAATCTCTTGGCATTGAAGAAGGACTCCTTCAATCCATCCAGCTATTAGGATTTACAGAGCCCACCCCCATTCAGGAAAAGGCGATCCCCGTGCTCCTCCAGGGTACCAAGGATTTTATCGGCCTCGCGCAGACTGGAACCGGCAAGACAGCAGCCTTCGGGTTGCCAACCCTCCAGCTCATCGATAAGGAGAATCGCTATCCCCAGACACTCATCGTATGCCCTACGCGTGAGCTATGTCTGCAGATAACCAAAGACCTCAATTCCTTCAAGAGTAAGAAGAGCAATATTTCCATCACCGCCGTCTATGGTGGTACTTCTATCGGCGAACAGATCCGTGAGCTAAAGCGGGGTGCGCACGTTGTAGTGGCCACACCCGGGCGGCTGATCGATCTCATCGAGCGAAAGGCCATCAATCTCGAGAAGATCCACTACGTCGTCCTCGATGAGGCCGACGAGATGCTTAACATGGGCTTCAAGGAGGATATTGAATTCATCCTGAAAAATACACCCGAAAGACAAAGTACCTGGCTCTTCAGCGCCACCATGCCCGCGGAAATCAGGCAGGTGAGCAAGAAATACATGAAGGAGCCCTTCGAGATCACCATCGGGAAGATGAACGCCGGCAACGTGAATATCGATCACCAGTATTATGCCACACAGCACATCAACCGCTACGAGACACTCAAACGCATCATCGATTTCAATCCCGGTATCTACGGGATCGTCTTCACACGTACAAAGGCCGACGCACAGAATGTTGCCGAGCAACTGACCCGCGAAGGCTACGATATCGAGTCCATCCACGGCGATCTCACCCAACAGCAGCGCGATAAGGTCATGGGCCTCTTCCGCGACAGAAGCATTCAACTCCTGATAGCAACAGACGTTGCCGCCCGCGGTATCGACGTCTCCGGCATCACCCATGTCATCAATTACGAACTACCCGACGACACAGAAGTATATACTCACCGGAGTGGCCGTACCGGTCGCGC
>DATHKS010000238.1:0-7156 GCA_035488975.1 Chitinophagaceae bacterium
GAAATGCCTGTCGGGGCCGGTTCATCCGAGTATTGTGTCCTCCCCGGGAAAAGAAAGGAAGGGTATTGTAATGAAAAGGAATAGATGGTACTCTCGTAGCCCCCATCTGTAAACTCCCTGGCGAGCCGCTGGTTGAAGGTAGCAAGTCCACCGCGCAAGGGATAGGCCGGGCCGATGATGACGATCTTTTTATAGGAGCGATCTGACACGGATATTTAAATGGTTTTATACTTGCACGAATGAGAAAAGGATACTGAAACGATCCATGCGGATCTATAAGCCTGTCTTCGTTTCTATCAGGTAACTGTTGCGGCCTGCGGCACTTCTCGAGACGAGTTCGCCAATGAACCCGGCGAGGAATAGCTGCATCCCGATGATGATCGCGGTGGAGGATAAATAGAATCCAACGCGGTTCGTGATCGGGTAGCCGAAGTCGACGATCTTCGATACGACAAGATACACGGCGAAGATCAGGCCGATCAGGAAGAAGACCGTTCCCCAAAGCCCGAAGAAGTGCATGGGGCGTTTTCCGAACTTGCCGATGAAGAAGATCGTCAGCAGATCGAGAAATCCATTGATAAAACGTGTCCATCCGAACTTGCTGATACCATACTTGCGGGGGCGGTGTTCCACTACTTTTTCACCGATCTTACGAAAGCCCGCCCACTTCGCCAGCACCGGGACATAGCGATGCATCTCTCCATACACTTCGATGCTTTTTACCACCTTCTTATTATATGACTTGAGGCCGCAGTTGAAGTCATGCAATTTTATCTTGCTCATCTGCCTGGCTACGGCGTTGAATAATTTGCTGGGGAGGTTCTTGGTGAATTTATTGTCGTAGCGTTTCTTCTTCCATCCGCTCACGAGATCGAAGCCGTCTTCGGTGATGAGGCGGCGGAGTTCGGGTATCTCATCGGGACTATCCTGGAGGTCCGCGTCCATGGTAATGACCACATCTCCCTGCGCGGCGCGGAAGCCTTCGTTGAGGCCCGCAGATTTGCCGTAATTGCGTTGAAACTTGATGCCTTTTACATTCGAGTTCTTCTGCCTCAGTTGTTCGATCACTTTCCAGGATTCGTCGGTGCTTCCATCATCTACGTAGATGATCTCGTAGGTGTAATGATTCTCCTCCATCACTTTTTCGATCCATGCCGTTAATTCCGGGAGGGATTCTTCTTCATTCAATAGCGGTATGACGAGTGAAATATCCATTGTTATTTTCTTCGCATGAGTAATAAGGCGGCTCCGCCGGCGGTAAAGAGAGCGCCAATGAACAAATATCCGAAAATTGCGGTGGAAAGAAGGCTCACCGTATATGCTTTTTTATAGGCAGCCGCGTCGCTCTCTATCTCCGCCGGCAGTTTGCTCTTGTCCTTCATCAGTTCCAGCTTGTAGTAAGCGGTCGATTGTTCGGCCCACTCTGGATGCATCTTACTGTTGACACCCGTAGCGATCACCATGACGAGCGTGATTACGATGAAACATTTGAAGCCCTGCCCGAAGATATTCGTAAACTTATCGACGAAGCCGGGCGATTTGTAGAAACCGTAGATTGTCCAACCAATGCCGCCGGCATAGAGGCCATAGATCAGGTATTTGAAGCCCGATTGTGCGGTATAATTGGTAAGATCGAGAATGATCGTAACGGCAAGCATTGCCAGGCTGGTGATAAGTCCTTTATAGAGGGGAGTGATTTTATTCATGACCGCTGCCGGTGTTAATTGATGATGATAGTTGATTGATTAACGATGCCGATCACCTTGCCCGTGAGTTCACGGCCGGTAAAGGGCGAGTTCTTCGATTTGGAATGAAGGTCTTTCTCCGTTACTGTCCATTTTGTTCCGGGATTGAACAATGTGATCGCGGCTTTGCTTCCTTCCTCGAGAGATACCGGTTCCAATCCAAAGATCTGCCGGGGATGGATGGACAATAATTCGATCCATCTTTCCTGTGGTATTTCGGGCATCGAGGTGTTGAGAACGGCATAGGCCGTTTCCAGGCCGATCATGCCATTGCGGGCATATTCGAACTCCAGTACCTTGCTGTCATACTCATGTGGCAGATGGTGAGAGGCGATGCAGTCGACCGTGCCATCGGCAACGGCGGTACGAAGCGCCTCGCGATCCTGTTGCGTGCGGAGGGGCGGGTTTACTTTCAGGTTCGTGTCATAGTCCTGCAGGTCCTCATCGCAGAAGAAGAGATGATAGGGGGTGAGGGAGCAGGTGATCCCGGGGTTGCTTTCTTTACCGCGGCGGATGTATTCGAGCGATTTACCAGAGCTCAGACCGGTGAAATGGAGCCTCGACTCGGCATAGCGGGCGAGCTTCAGGTCGCGGGCCACAATCAGTTCCTCGGCCATGGCGGGCTTACCGGGCAACCCGAGTTGGGTGGAAATGATGCCTTCGTTCATCAGGCCGTGGGGGTTGATGCTCTTATCGTCGGGTAATTGAATGATCACACCCTTGAAGGCCTTCACATATTGGAGGGCTTTGACGAGGAGGCCGGCGGATTGAATGCTGTTGAGACCATCGCTGAAGGCGACCGCGCCGCTGGCTTTCATGTCATACATTTCCGCGAGATCTTTGCCCTCGGTATTTTTCGTTACGGCTCCGATTGGGTGAATGGTGACGGGGAGCGTCTTTCCTTTATGTATGATGTATTCGACCCCGGATTTATTATGAATGCAGGGACTTGTATTGGGAATGACCATGACATCGGTATACCCTCCTGCGGCGGCGGCGGCGGCGCCCGATTCCAGTGTTTCCTTGAATTCGTAGCCGGGGTCATTGAAATTGGCGAAGCAATCGGCCCAGCCCGGGGAGGCGTGCAGTCCATCGACCTCGATGACCTGGTCGGCCGCGGCTGTGCTATGATCGCTGATCTCACGGATCACGCCATTTTCAATAAGAATATCGGCTATTTGATTGTTGAAGCGAGAGGTGGGGTCAACTATCCTGGCTTGCTTAATGAGTATTTTCATTAAGGGGCGAAGATAAAGGTTGTTTTTGGTTCAGAAAAACCTGAAAATCCTTACTTTTGCGGTCCCCTAATTGTAGGAAGAAGGGGTAGTTTTGGAATGTAGTGCGGCCCTGTAGCGCATCCCGACTGGGGTCGGGAGGGTCGCAGAGAGAGAAGAGAGTAAAATTAAATTTGAAGAAGTTTTATAACCCCGATAATGTAGATTATCAAAGTTCGGGACGTAGCGCAGCCCGGTAGCGCACTTGCATGGGGTGCAAGGGGTCGCTAGTTCGAATCTAGTCGTCCCGACTAAGAAAGACTCTTGAGCAATCAAGGGTTTTTTTTTGTTTATGATTTGCCGGGACGTAGCGCAGCCGGTAGCGCATCCCGACTGGGGTCGGGAGGGTCGTCCCGATTAAATCGGGATCATCCCGACGAATCAACTATTTGTAAGAAGTAAATTTCCAGCATGAGGTATTTTGTCAAAAGTCGACATGCAGTTTGCTACGGATCTCGAATATTATGTTTGTATGAATCCGATAAAAAGAAATGACCCCTGCCTTGCCTTGGAAGTGGATTGGTCAAACATATGCAGCGATTCAAACGACTAGTGAACTGACCAATGAAATTAAATGGATAAAGGGAGATCAATGTAACCACTATCATTGCCACTTAAGTTAGTCCGACAGTAAGTCCTGTAATTTGAATTAGCAGTCAGGTGAGTTTTCGGGTCGGTGGAAAAATAAGTGAATCCCATTAGACGATAGTTCATGTCATAATTATATATACGAGAAAATCGATTTTAATTCAGGCGGATGTTATTACTATATCTTACTTTCGCGATAGCTACCTACCTGTTGATGCCCATAAATACCCCGGGCAGATTATCAGTAATTGCGTTATTCAATATCTTTAATTTTTCTGACTATGAAAATGTCAATTTTACATTGCTTTCTCGCCCCCTGCGCATTATTAATGACTCTGGTTGCGAGAGGACAGATGCCCGTCATCAGTTCCTTTTCTCCGCTCAGTGGATCGGCGGGAACATCCGTCACTATTTCCGGATCCGGCTTCGATGCCATTACTACTAACAATATTGTGCACTTTGGCGCGGTGAGGGCAAATGTTACCGCAACTGGCCCTACTTCGCTTACAGTTACCGTGCCCGTGGGCGCTGGTTACTCCAGCATTAATGTGCTTAATACGGCCACTAAGCTTAATGGAAATTCTACTTTTCCTTTTACTACCACCTTTATTGGTTGTGTTCCGCTCAGTAGTATTTCCTTAACGGCCAAAGTGGATGTTGCTGCAGGCACCATTACCCGTAGCATGATATTCGCGGACCTTGACGGCGATGGCAAGGGTGATATGATTGCGACCAATACTGGAACCAACAATGTTTCAGCGTTCCGGAATACTTCCACTACCGGTGGTGCCGCCTCTTTTAGTCTTAAAACCGATTTCGCTGTGGATGTAGCCGCTTCCGGGATAGCGACGGGCGATATAAATGGAGATGGAAAGCTGGATCTGGTTGTAAGCAATTACAATACAGCCAGCATATCTGTACTTATAAATACAACTACAGGCACTACCATCAGTTTCAGTCCAAAGGTAGATTTCGCGACTACTACTAATCCACTGGGAATAGCGATAGCTGATATCGATGGAGATGGCAAATCAGATATCGTTGTTGCTAATTTTTTTGCTGCAACCGCCTCGATATCCTTGTTTCGTAATACTACCACTACCGGTACACCCACTTTTGCCAGCCAAACGCTTACAACGGGCTTGACAGCCCCGCGCGAGTTAGCTGTTGGTGACATGGATAAAGATGGCAAACCAGATCTGGTTGTCTCGGATGAAGGCGGATCTAAGATCTTAGCTTATCGAAATATCTCTGTAAGTGGTACCATCTCTTTTGGTGCCCCGGTAACGTCTGCTACGGGTGTTAATCCCCGTGGAATAACTTTAGGAGATTTGAATGGAGATGGCAAGCTGGACATAGCCGTTGTTAATGCCGGCTCTGCTTCGATATCGGTTTTCAACAATACTTCGCCTGGCATTGGTACAATATCTCTTGCGGCAAAAGCAGATTTTACCACGGGTACGAGCCCACGTGAAGTAGCGTTGGGTGACATAGACGGAGATGGAAGACCCGAAATGGCCGCTTCGGGCAATACTGGCGCCGTTCTGTCGGTATTCCGCAATACTTCTACCGGCGGCCCCATTTCATTTGCAGGCAAAGTAGATTTTACCGCCGGAGCTGCTGCTCTTGGAGTTGGTATTACAGATGTAAATAATGACGGTAAGCTCGATATAGCTGTTACGAGTAGCTCTACCGGCACGGTAGGGGTATTGATAAACGCATCGCCTACATCCACTCTTGCTACGATAGCAACAGCCAATGCTACTACGTCCACCGTATGCGATAATAATACCTGGAAAACCCTGTACCATGTCGGCTCCAATCGTGTGATTGCTTCCGTAAAAGACAATGGGAATAACCTGGTCTCCCTTTCTGGTACTGTGTACGTTGATGCCATGCCTGGAACTGTTGGAGCATCGCGTTACCTGGCAAGGCATTTTCTGATCACGCCTTCCAGCCAGCCCGTTTCGCCTGTGCAGGTACGCCTTTATTTTACAAATGCCGAACTGTTGGCTTTGCAGGCGGTGGATCCTACTATTTCGTCTTTGGGTGATTTGAGCGTTACTAAGTACAGTGGCCCTAATGAAGATGAGGTTTATAGTACCTCAGGCGGTACTAAAGTGTTAATTCCTTCTTCAGCTATTACCACCGGTACGGAATATGGTAATCCATACCTCGAATTCACAATCTCCGGTTTCTCTGAGTTCTGGATACATGGGGGTCTTTCCGTGCTTCCTGTAGAGTTAATAAGTTTTACTGCTGATAAGAAACCGGAAGGAATTTTGCTGAAATGGACGACAGCCAGCGAAACGAACTCCGATCGCTTTATTGTAGAAAAAAGTGCCGATGCCCGCAACTATACCGCTATAGGCTCTGTAACTGCAGCCGGCAGTTCTGCGAGTAATAGAACGTATTCTTTTACTGATTTAAATCCATTCAATGGATTTAACTACTACCGCCTGCAACAAATGGATATCGATGGTCGGGGAAATCTGTCTAAAGTATTGCGCGTAAATAACGATCTAACTAATACTATAACGGTGAACCTGGCTTATCAATCCGCAAGGCAGGTGCGGGCTACCATTAATGGAAAAGTAGAGAAGGGTGCGTTTATTATCTATGATGGGAACGGCAGGGAAATAAAGAACTACCAAATAAGTACAGCAAATGCCGGTTCGGTGTTGAGTATGGATCTTAGTGCCTATGGGGCTGGCATATATTTGTACCGGGTAGTTACAAGTAAGGGTAGCACTGTAAATAACGGCAAAATAATTTTGAAATAGAATAGTACCCATTCACCGCAGACAATCGGGTAAGTAGCCTTTGCTCACTTCTTTAAAATTATTTGATTACAATTCATTTGCGGCGACCGGGTGTAGTCTAGTCGTCCCGACAATAAGAAGCTTCACAGCAATGTGAGGCTTTTTTATTTACATAACAGCTGCAGTTCAGGTAAGCGCATCCCGACAAAATTGAACCGTCTGCCACTAGCTTCTTAGTCCTGGGGGAAATATTGAGTAATACGTTAAGAACCGGACCCAGTTTTTCTTATCACCGCGGTAATATCCGGTAGGCCTTGTACAAACCATCCGGGCAGGATGGCGGAGTCCACCGCCGACATAGGAATACCTTCCTGCAGCACAGTCAGTACTTCGTGTGCTGCTTCCGAAGTGTCGATGATTTGCACACTATTAAACATCCGGAAGTGTTTGTTCAATTTTTCGAGATTACCGAAGAAATTTGAGGCTACAGTCATGGGGTCAACATAATGACCACCTTCCCTCGAACGGGCTACTACCCGCATTTCAGATAGGTCCGTATCGCGCAAACCAAAAAAAATAAGTTGGATGTCGTAACCCGCTTCCTTAAACCGCAGAGGAATATCCCAAGTCGCTTCATTCGTAAAGTGACCCTCGTAAGTAAAGTCAGAGCCTGCCGCAAGCGCTTCATCGACCAAACGATCAAAGGTCTGTTCTACAAATTCGAAAGCCAGCTTCTTGCATTCTTTATGCGACTTAATTCCATTTTTCCAGAGCTCACTCCTTTTTT
>DATHKS010000239.1:0-3918 GCA_035488975.1 Chitinophagaceae bacterium
ATCTCGACGAAACCGACTGGCTAAAAAACGACGATGTGTATGAATACAAGGCAGCGCTCCTGAAGAAACATAATATAGCAGTCTGGCGCAATCATGATTATATCCACAGCCTGAAAGAGGATGGCGTAATGAAGGGAGTGGTGAAGCAACTGGGTTGGGACAAGTCATCCCTGCCGGGAAACGATCATCTCTTCAACCGGCCGGCCACTACACTCAAACAATTGATCAACGAAGTGAAACAGCGGCTGGGGATTGCAACGGTGCGCTATATCGGCAGCCCCGCTCAAAGCTGCAGCCGTGTGCTGTTGATGCCCGGCGCCGCTGGTGGAAAGGCGCAGATCGGCGCCATTGGCCGCACGAAACCGGATGTCATATTATGTGGAGAGATCTCGGAATGGGAGACGGCAGAATATGTGAGGGACGCCCATATCAAGGGCGACAAACCATCACTCGTCCTGCTCGGTCACATAGCCAGCGAGGAACCCGGTTCCGAATTCATGAAGGGATGGATAAAGGAAAATGTTCCGGGAGTGCCGGTGACGCATGTGCCGGCGGGGAGTTCGTTGTCTTTTATGTAAATGCGGTGCGGAGTTGGCAGGAATTGGGGATTGGGAATTAGGAATTAGGCCTCATTCGGCGATTCTTTTTGATGGGCAATATCCATTCATCCAAAAGGAAAAAAATAATCGGCCCATTACCCTCTCCGCAACTATTATTGCGTTTCGAAGTAAAGCCTAATTCCTAATTCCCAATCCCTAATTCCTTATTCTCAACTAACTTATCATCCTGACCGCCCAACCAACCTCGCCTACTGGCAATATCCCGTTTTAAATGGTAGGCATCCGAAAGCGAATCTGTAGTAATTTCAGTCCCGGGACGGGTATCCTGTCCCTAAGTATCATTCAATTTTTAACTGTTAAACTAATCTACAATGAAAAGAGCGATCAACAGGATCCTGTTGCTGGCCTGCACGGGTCTCCTGATGTCTTCGGTTGTTTCGGCCCAGGGCGATAAAGCAAGCCGCCCGAGTCCTCCGGCAACGGCCACCGGAAAGATAAAGGATGCAACGATCACGATCACCTACAGTAGCCCGGCCGTAAAAGGACGGGAGATCTGGGGAGCATTGGTACCCTACGACCAGGTATGGCGTGCGGGTGCGAATGAGGCCACGATCTTCGAGACGAGTAAGGACATAAAAGTGGAAGGAAAGACCGTGCCCGCCGGCAAATACAGCCTTTATGCCATTCCCGGTAAGACAGAATGGACCATCATCATCAATAGCGAAACCGGCCAATGGGGTATAAAAAGGACCGGGGAGACTACCCGCGATCCGGCAAAGGATGTAGCAGTGGTCAAGGTAAAACCAATGAAGTCGAAGAGTTTGAATGAAAGGTTGCTGTACACCGTCACCGGCAGTGGTTTCCAACTGAGCTGGGAGAATATCGACGTACCGGTATCCGTCAAGTAAACTGCTACACAGCCTATAGCAATAGATGATCACTTCCTTCACCCGGTAAAGGACCAGTTCAGGCAGTAAAATTGCCGATTCATCTATTCAGTAAAAAAAATCAACAATACGCTGCGTAATCTTGCATCAGAGCAATTACGTAAGTGTAAGTTTTCTCAAAGCATTTAGTTTGGTTCGGAGAAGGTCTTTACCTTCTCCTTTTTTTTTAATACGGGAAGCACGGAGACACGAAGTAACACAAAGGGCACAAAGGAATACAAGGTCTTCGAATAGCACGCCTAATTGGGCACATTATCAAATTGTCTAATTGTATTTCTTTGTGCCCTTTGTGTTACTTCGTGTCTCCGTAGTTCCTGTATTCCTTATATTTATTCTAATGAAAAGAATCTCCATACGGGATCTGGCAAAGAAGGCAGGCGTCTCGACGTCCACAGTATCCTTTATCCTGAATGGCAAGGCCGAGAAGATGCGTATCAGCAAGGAACTCACCGCCAAAGTGAAGGATATCTCGAAGAAAATGGGATACGTGCCCAACCAGGTGGCGGTCAGCCTGCGCACGGGACAATCGAAGCAGATCGGGCTGATCGTAGAGAGTATCTCCGGGCATTTCTTCGGCCTGCTTGCAAGGATCATAGAAACGGAAGCGGAGAAGTATGGTTACCGCATCATTTATTGTAGCACGGAGAATAAGGCGCAGCAAGGCCTGGATATCCTGAAGATGTTGTCGCAACAACAGGTGGACGGCTACATGATCACGCCGGCAAAAGGAATGGAAGAGGAGATACGCAGGCTTGCCGAAAGAAAGAAACCCGTTGTACTGATCGACGGATTCTTCGAGGGCGACACCATTCCCTACGTGATCGTGGATAATTACAAGGGCGTCGAAATGGGAATGAAACATCTGTTTGCCAAAGGGTATAAGGACATTGGCTTCGTGACCGTGGATCTCGACCTCGTTCAGATCGCGGAGAGGAAGGCGGCCTTCACGGATGCACTGAAGAATAATAAAATAAGGAAGATCGGCGAGAGGATTCTCACGGTCTCCTATCATAGCCCTGCAGAGAACATCATGCAGCAGATAAAGGACTTCATCACAGGCAGGCCGAAGATGGATGCCATCTTCTTCTCTACGAATTACCTCGGCGTACTCGGGGTGGAGATCATCGCTAAGATGGGACTGGCGTTGCCCGGTGACCTGGCAATGATCTGTTTCGACGACCAGGATGTCTTCCGGCTGTTCGGGCCGGGCATTACGGTGATCAAGCAACCGGTGGATGAGATCGCTCGGAAGGCCATCGACCTGCTGCTACACCAGCTGGAGAAAAAGAAGAGCCCCGGCCGGCTGCAGCAGGTAAAACTTCAGCCGGTGCTGGTGGAACGTGGCTCCACCTGAGCACAAAATGTTTCCGGATACTAAAACGGTTTAGCTAAATTTGCTGCAGCCCCGGTCACGCCGGCGGCGTCAAACAAATCTCCCGATCATTGCATTCTTAATAACCGAAAATGATTGACATGAAGAAGACAGGTTTACTCCTCTGCAGTCTCATCTCCCTCGCCGTCTCCGCGCAAATGGTTACCCAGGTCAAAGAGCCGGCAGAATGGGTGAACCCACTCATGGGTACCGATTCCAAACCCGATCTCTCCAATGGCAATACCTATCCCGCCATTGCACTTCCCTGGGGCATGAATTTCTGGACACCGCAAACCGGAAGGATGGGCGATGGCTGGGCCTATACCTATAAGGCCGATAAAATAAACGGCTTCAAGCAAACCCACCAGCCCTCTCCCTGGATGAATGATCACGGGCAGTTTGCCGTCATGCCCATTACCGGCGCCCTGAAATTTGAACAAGCCTCCCGCGCCAGCTGGTTTTCCCACAAAGCCGAAACCGTCAAGCCCTATTATTATAGTGTCTATCTCGCCGATTACGACGTTACAACAGAGATCACACCTACCGAAAGAGCCGCCCGCTTCAGGTTCACATTTCCCAAGACCGATAGCGCGTATGTCGTCGTCGATGCATTCAATAAGGGTTCCTATATCAAGATCATTCCCGCAGAGAAGAAGATCATCGGTTATACCACGAGAAACAGCGGGGGCGTCACGGAAAATTTCAAGAACTACTTCGTCATTTATTTCGATAAGCCATTTACAGTAGGGCATGCCTGGCATGGCAATCTTTTGGCAAAAGACACTCTCGAATATACCGCGGACCACACCGGCGCGATCGTACAATTCAAGACTGCCCGCAATGAACAGGTCAACATGTCCGTGGCCTCCTCCTTCATAAGTTTCGACCAGGCAGAGATCAGCCTGAAGAGAGAGATCGGCAACAAAAGCTTCGATCAGCTTCTTAAGCAGGCGAAGGATACATGGAATAGCACGCTCGGCAAGATCATGGTAGAAGGCGGCACCATCGACCAGGTCCGCACCTTCTATTCCTGCCTCTA
>DATHKS010000240.1:0-9789 GCA_035488975.1 Chitinophagaceae bacterium
GCCTCTGTGCCCGGAAATTCAATTTTCCATAGCAATGAATCGGTAGTGCCGTCGATCGCAAGCATCAGGCCGGTCGCGGTATTGATGATCACGTCGTTCGTTCCATCTTCATTTATATCGGCAAGTACGGGCGCTGCAACGAAGCCCTTGATATCGCTTGATGCCAGGATACTCGCGCCGCTAATATCTCCGTTCATTATATCCTTTAATGTCGTGCGGTAAAGGTGACCGCCGATCGTTTCGCCGCCAGTCCCGAACCAGACCCGCCATTGCTTGTCGGGCCGTTCCTCGCATATCATCGACATATAGGTCTCCTTGCCATCGGGCACTGCAACGTTGGCCAATATTTTGCCGGTCGCGCTGCCAAGGACCAATAGCCTGCCGGCCGGGCGTTTAAGATCGAAGGGTGCGGCATGCGCATCGCCGCCGTTTGCAACAAGAATGTCCTGCAAGCCATCGCCATCCTGGTCGGGCACAAGCTGCGGTGTCGTAAAATTATACCACCCTCCATCCGAGCCCTCGGGGTTCTTACGTTCGGGGTAGAAAGACCAGATGACCTGGCCGGTCGATCCATTGATCGCCTGTAACTGTGCCCAGCGACCACCAATGAAAATATCCGGAATATTGTCGCGGGTGATATCGCAGAACAATGGTGATCCTACGTATTGGTTTTCTCCGGGCAATGACCACAACACTGCTCCCGTTGCGCCATCCAGTGCGAGAATGGCCGTATCGCTATGATGCTCTTCCTGCCCACCCGCACCAATAACGATATCGAGAATACCATCCTTATTAAGATCGACGGCTCTCGGGGAAGAATAGGTGCCGGTGTTATTCAGGTAACGTGTCCAGGAATGAGCTTCCTTCCTGCCCGAGCAGGAAAAGAGAAAGATAAGGAGGAATGATAACGCGAGACTGGTGACTACCTGCGTGGAGGAGTGTGACTGGCTTTTCTGCATTGATTTTTATTTAAGTTTCGTAATTTATTTTTTAATGTGAATCGTGAGTCGTCAATCGTGAGTCGTCAATCGTGAATCGTCAATCGTGAATACAACTCTCCGCTATAAGAATATTCGAATCGATTAGAACAGGACCTTGCTCGATTCGAATATTCTCATTACAGGGTGTGGTATTCACGATTGACGACTCACGATTGACGACTCACGTTCAGGTCGATTCGTTCTGTTTCTTCGCCAAATGTATATCGAACAGGAACTGAAAGAGATTGACCTCCGTTGCCAATTGCAATTTCTTCCTCAGCCGGTATCGCCCTATCTCCACTCCTCTCACCGATATACTCATCAACTGCGCGATCTCCTTGCTGGAAAGATTCATCCGCAGGTAAGCACATAGTTTTAATTCATGTGCATTCAGGTCGGGGAATTTCTCCTTGAGCGTGAAAAGAAAATCGCTGTGTACCTTATTGAAGTGTACTGCAAACTGCTCCCAGTCTTTGTTCAGCTTCTCCTCGTCCGAAAGCGTGCGCAGTATCTTCTTAAGATCCGAAGTTTCCTCCTTGCCTTTCGATGTCTTATTCAACTGCTGCAACTCCTCCTTGATCTTTCCTATGAATTCTTCTTTCTGTACCAGGTGCATAGCCGTGGAGGCGAGCTCCGAATTCTTGAATTCGATCTCGGTCTCCAGCTTTTCATTTTTTAATTTGATCACTTCCTTTTCCGATTTGTCCAGTTCGAGCTGGTGGAGATAGGCTATGTGTTTCTGCCTTTCTTCGTATTTCTGTTTTTGATGCACGAAACGTTTGTGCTGGATCCTGTAGAGGAGATAACACAGATAGAGGAATATGGCGATATAGATCACGTAAGCCCACCTGGACTGGTACCATGGCGGAAGGACGGTAAAGGAATAGCTCGGCGCCGTAGATTCAGTGCCCAGGTTATTCCTCACCCGTACCATAAATGTGTAAGTGCCGGCCGGCAGATTCGTGTAGTCCTTCTCTGTTTTCTTCGACCACTCCGACCAGTTCTTATCGAAGCCCTCGAGGAGGTAACGGTATTCAATATTCGAGTGTTGCTCAAATAGCGGAGAGGAGTATTCCACATGGAAGGAATTCCATTGATGACTCATTGTCGGCACCATGTCGCCCGGCTGCGCCTTGTCTTCGTTCACATTTCCAAAATAGCCGCCGAATAGCAGGCTGTCCATTTCTCCAATCGCCTTCACCGTTCTTATATAAACGCTGAGGGGATGATTATTTTGTTTGTATTTCTCAAAATTGATGTGATAGAATCCT
The DNA here is from genome assembly GCA_035488975.1 of Chitinophagaceae bacterium. GTDB lineage: Bacteria > Bacteroidota > Bacteroidia > Chitinophagales > Chitinophagaceae > DATHKS01. The sequence goes on from DATHKS010000240.1 coordinate 2,252, forward strand.
TTTTCACTCCCGACAAATATATTGTTATCGTTGACGGGGTACACATTCTCGAAACCACTCAGCATCTTCCCCTTGAGTTCGGGTAAATAGATGATGGAAGGTTTAAATGTAGAGAAATCGACCACGCCGATATTCTTTTCCTGTATGAACCAGATATTGCCGTTTGGGTCTTCTTTGAGATAGCGTATACTTTGTTCGCCGAATATCTCCTTGAAGTAGGCCGACGGCTCGAATGTATCCGTTCTTGAATTGTATTCGTAGATGCCCTTCTCCGTTGCGACTACGATGCGGTTCTTGATCTTATACACGTGGTTCTTGAGTGCGGATGGCAAGCCTTCCCTCTTCGTATAGAGCTTGATCGTCGAGTCGCGCGGATCGTTTAACCGGATCCTGTAAACACCACGATAGGGATGCGACACCCAAATGGTATTGTCATTGTCGACGGCCACGAAGCGGGCGGATTCGGAGAAATTTCCGATACTTCCTTTGTCGTAGAAAGTATTGTCCCGCGCCTCGAACAGGCGGACACCATGATAATTGCCGGCCACCATGATGGATGATTGTATATTCTGAAGAGGCTGGAATGTCCAGAACCCGGTTCCCTTCAAGATTGGCTTCATCGTGTTATCCGTTATCTGGAAGAAGCCCTCGTCTTTTCCCACGAGAAGGCAGTTATTGACGATTGATAATCCCCAGATCTGCCCTTCGGAAATGATGGTGAAGCTGTTCTTGGTATAGCTTAAGTCCCTGATCGACGAAAGAGGAAGCTTATACACACCATTTGACATGCCGAAGTAAAGACTTTTATCATACTGGACCACTGCATAGCCGGCGCCATCGTTCATGACGGACGGGTTAATGTGTTTAATTGAACTGTTGAACGCAATGAAATCGATGCCGCTTTCAAGGCCTAACCATATATTATGATTGCGGTCGCTGAACAGGCTTCGCACGTTGCTGTTTTGCAATCCTTCGCTCTTGGACAGGTTCTCTATTACAGTTCCATTCTTACTCACGAGGTAGAAGCCATTGGTATAGGTTCCCACAATGAAATTGTCTTCATCGGTCTTCACGGCACCCGAGAAGTCCTGGTAAGGATTGAGCTCCAGTCCCGTCATTTCCAGTTGCCGGAGTTTGGTCCCGATCAGTTGGAAGATACCGTCCTTATGAGTAGTGATGATTGAAGAATCCTTTCCCAATGAAATAGTAGAGCTTATATGGAAGCTTTGAGAGAGTTGCGAATTGTCGACGAGGCTGATCCATTTCCCATTCAGGAAGGAAAGCACACCTCTTCCCTGGTCCTGCGCCAACAGTTGACCGTTTGCCAATCCCAGGTAAAGCCAGGTAGACGAGGGATCGAATACCTTGATCTTCCCGTCGCCGTATTGAAAGATCTTATTGCTTGAACGGAAGAAGATATCATCATTGAAAGTGACGATGTCCCAGATGTCGGCAAACTTCTGATCGGCCGGAGGGAGGAGTTCCTTCAGGGATGTATATGACAATTTGCCATTCTTATCAGGAGTGAAGTACCCGATCTCATCCTGGGCTCCTATATAAATGCGATTATCCTTCCCGAACTCTATCGATCTGACGATGGTGCTATTGGGTAAAGGGTATAGTTTCCAATAAGTTCCGTCAAAACACAACAGCCCTTCATTGTTTGCAAAATAGATTCTTCCCTGCACATCCTGCCTGATATCCCAATTCTGGGCACCGGCATTGTATTCCTGCTTTTCATAGCTGATGATCTCCCGCAGACCAAGGGTATTTTGAGACAGGGAAGGCTGTGATGAGAAAAAAAGAAGTAGCAGAACGGTGGCTGCAGATTTCATGATGGCAGTTTTTTTGGTGGCGCTCGTTTTGGGGTGACGTACTGCTGATGTAGCAAGAAAGTCTCCAATCTATGGTTTTTAAACGGAAATTTTGGATTGATGTAGTAGGGATGTAGTAAGATAGTTTATTAAATACAGGAACAGTTTTAGTTTCACATTCTTTCAATGGGGAGACATTTCTTCCCGGATTTGCTGCTAAACCACTAAATGCTTCTGTATGAAAATCAAAACTGCCTGGCTTTGCCATTCCATTTCATGGAATGCCCTCTTTCCCAAAAATAAGGTTTCAGTCTTACAAATTTTCGAGGATCCCGCCCGGGCTTCTCTCCTGAAATTCTCTACCTGATTGTCATTTTGGCACAAACGCTTCTGTTTTTTCCATCCATTATAAAGCATGAAATTTTAAAAAATGAGAACGTACATAAAAACATTTTCAATTCTGATTCTCGCCGCTCTATTTCTGTTGGCGGGATGCAAACCTGATTCCGATGGCGAATTAGGATCGCCGGCTACGGCTTCCTTCACCATCGCCCCTGTGCCGAACAAGGTCAACACCTATGCCTTGCAAAGTACATCCCAGGGCGCCTTCGGGTACCAATGGGATAAGGGAACCGGATCCTTTGTAAAAGGAAAGGAGATCGACACCGCCTATTTTCCATTGAAGGGAACCTATAACGTTCAGCTCCGCGCCTTCGGCCGGGGTGGTTATGGCGAGGCGACGCAGTCCGTGACGATTGCTGTGGATGATATATTAAGTAACCCGATCTTTCAGAAGCTGACTGCCAAGACCTGGAAGCTCAATGGTGCCGATGGCGCGAATGCGATCATCGTAGGCACGGAAGGCAATCCTGCAGCCTATTTCGGAGGCGGTGCATTAGCCGATTGCCAGAAGGATGATACCTACACTTTCTCCACGGGAGTCAAGCTCACTTATGCATCGAACGGCGCTACATTCAATGCAGGCAATATCGCCCCCAATTTTACTTGCGGTTCCGATAGAAGCTACAGCAATGTAAGCTTTCAATTTTCTCCGAATGTACCAGCGGGTGCTGCGGGCATTGCTTCCATCACATTGCCGGGTGCAATACCAGCCCAGTTCATCGGTGTAACGGACATCTCATCCAATAACTACCGCATCATCTCCATCTCGGACAATGCCATGGTGCTGCGTTCGGGTACGCCGAGTGAAACGGTTCACCAATTCAAATTTGTTGCGCAATAACCAGAACCAAAATCAACAGAGTCTTTAAAAAATACTAAAACGGTGCATATGAAGTATATCATAAGGTTTTCATTCAGCATGGTCTTCGTCCTATGCTTCCTTTGCCAGGCCCTCGGACAGGGATTGCAGGTAAGGGGAAAGGTGACGAGGAAAACGACTGGAGAGGCATTAGCCGGCGCCTCGGTGAGCGTGAAAGGAACGCGCACGGCAACAACGACAAATGAAACAGGTGACTTTACAATAACGCTTCCTGCAGGAGGAGGTACCCTTTCCGTTTCCTATGCAGGCATGACACTGCAGGAAACAACGGTGCGTACCGCCGGCGAAGTGAGTTTCTCACTGGATGAAAATGCATCCACTACCTTATCCGACCTGGTGGTAGTGGGATATGGCCAGCAAAGGAGATCCAATGTTACCGGCGCGATAGGAACGGTGAGCAATAAGGAACTGGTACAGGCGCCGGTTGCCGACCTGAGCAATGCACTCCAGGGTCGCGTGCCGGGAATCATTACGAAGCAGGGTTCTGGTGAACCGGGACGGGATGCCGCCGCCATTTATATCCGCGGCAATTCAACGTTCGGCGCCACTATGGAGCCGCTGTTCGTGGTCGATGGTATAGTCCGGTCGTTTCGCGATTTCTCCCAGTTGGATGCAAACGAAGTGGAATCGGTAAGCATATTAAAGGACGCCTCTTCCGCCGCCATCTTTGGTGTGAGGGGCGCCAATGGCGTCGTTCTCGTAACAACGAAGAGAGGCAGATCGGGAAAGATGACCGCGAACTACTCCTTTAATTATGGTTTCCAAAAGGTGACTAAGTTCAATAACAACCTCGGATCATATGAATATGCAACCTTGCTCAACGAAGCATTGCTGAACGATGGTCTTCCTTTGGCGTTTACGAACACGGACATCGCCAATTTTAAAAGTGGCAGCGATCCTGTTCTTTATCCCAATACCAACTGGCAAAAATTAGTGCTGGGCGGAACGGCTCCACAGATGCAACATAATCTATCCTTCAGCGGGGGCTCGGACAAGACGAGGTATTTCGCTTCGCTGGGATATCTCGACCAGGATGGCCTTTATCCATCCTTAAACTACAAGAGATATAATGTCCGGATCAATCTCGATCTGCAGGTGACCAATACCACTAAGTTCTCTATCGACCTTTCGGGCCGCCTGGAAAAACGCACGGGTCCAACGACCGGCATCTCGGGGATCTTCGAACATACCCTGAGAAATCCACCGACAATACCCGCCGTTTATGATGGTGTAGGGTATGCGCAGGTGGGATCGTATGTCAACACCCTGCGTGCGATCGATCCGGCTGCAGGATATGATAAGTCGGAGAACAATACCATCCTCACGAATTTCCAGGTGGAACAGCAGATCCCCTGGGTGAAGGGTTTGTCTATCAAAGGCGTCCTCGCCTTCGACAAACGCATGAACTATAGCAAACGCTGGTTCGACAATGTGTATGTGTACACCAAGAACCCCTCTACGAATAACTTCGACCGGTCGGCGTACCAGAATCCGAACCTGAATGAAAGCTATTTCCAGGAGTACCAGACCGAGTTGCAGGGACATATCAACTATACGAACCGTTTCGGTAAACACGGCGTATCTGCGCTTGTCCTCTTCCTTCAGCAGGAGCGTCCGCAGAATCAATTTGCCGCAGGCAGATCGGGCTATGAGTTCTCGCTCTTCGATGTACTGAGCCAGGGACCCTCTACCAATCCTACCGGAACGATCACCGAAACAATCAGTGGTAGCAAGGACCGGTTTGCGCTTAGAAGTGCGGCTGCCCGTGTGAACTACGACTATGATAATAAATACATGTTCCAGGCGAGTCTGCGCCGGGATGAATCGGAGAACTTCGCTCCCGATTCGCGGACGGGTTATTTCCCTGCATTCTCTGCAGGTTGGGTGATCTCGAATGAAAACTTCATGGGTGGATTAAAAGACAAACTGGATTATCTAAAAATAAAAGGATCCTGGGGAAAGCTGGGTAGTGATGCATTGGGTGGCGGTGCGCGCTTCCTTTACCTCGCGCGTTATGGAACTGTGTCCAATACCTATGCGTTCGGTGGGGCTTCGGTACCGGGTCTGAATCCAACGGCTGCGAATCCACTTGTGACCTGGGAAACTTCTACGAAGACCGATATCGGTCTCGAAGCACGCCTGCTGAGGGGACTGTTTGGTATAGAAGTGGACTTCTTCAAGGAGAACCGCGATGATATCCTCGCCACGCGCTTTGCGCAGATACCATCCAGCTATGGTGGTCCACTCCCTGCCGAGAACATCGGTAAGGTAGAGAACAAGGGATTGGAACTGACCCTTACTCACTTCAACACGATATCGAAAAACCTTTCGTATAATCTTCGCGGAAATCTTACGTTGACAAAGAACAAGATCGTCTATGCGGCAGAAGCAGAGAATGTGCCCGATGCCTTTAGAGTAGCGGGTCACTCCATTGGTTCCTACTATGGATACAAGGCGATCGGCATCATCAAGGATGCGGCGACACTGGCCAGTTATGGCAAGACGACATCTTTCCCCGCTGGTCTCGGCGACATCATGTATGAAGATGTAAATAAGGATGGCAAGATCGACAATGACGATCGCCAGTGGTTAAGTGGGGGCTCGATACCCGAAGTGGTCTATGGCATCTCGGGTGGTGTTAATTTCAAGGGCATTGAATTGAATTTCCTGTTCCAGGGTGCAACACGGGTTCATCAGCAGCTGACAAACAATGCGGGCTTCGCATTCTTCAATGGAGGACGGGTAACGAGCGAGTGGCTCGACCGTTGGACACCCGACAATCCAAATGCGAAATATCCGCGCGTGTCGACTAATGCAACTGCCACAACGAATAATTACCAGATCCCCGGCGGACCGGCTTATGGATTAGGTGGCAATAGTTTCTGGATCGAAGACGCATCATACCTGCGGTTGAAGAACATTGAACTGGCTTATACATTCAGGCCGGCGTTCCTCACCAGGGTCGGTGCATCGCAGCTGAGGGTATTCGCGACGGGACAGAACCTTGTGACATTCACAAAACTTCACAATGTAGACCCGGAGAATACGGATGCCAGTGGTTGGTATTATCCTGTTCAGGCCATTTATAATTTCGGGGTCAACATCCAGTTTTGATGTCATCAATAAATAAAATAAAAAATTAAAACAGAATATATGCTCACAAGAAAATTCAGATGGGTCATTGGGCTGATCGTTCTCGCGACGATTGTGGGTTCCTGTAAAAAGAAACTACTGGATATCTATCCAAGCAATGCTTTGTCGGACGCAACAGTGTTTACCGACCTTCAATTTGCCAACAGGTTCCTGAGTAATATCTATGGTACCATGCCAAATGGCTTTGCGCGCAGGGATCAGAATCCCGGTGATGCAGGTTGGTCGAGAGGCATGAGTGCATTTGCCATGGCCGAGGACGATGCGGAGGCGAACAACCTCGCTTCTTCTACGCACGGATTGAACCAGGGTGTGCTTCCCACTACATGGGCGTATGCCGATGATATCTGGACGCAGAACTATGCCGTGATCCGTAAGGCGAACTCATTCATGGACAAGATCGACGCTACACCAGGCGATGAGAACGTGAAGAAGAGAATGAAGGCAGAGGCGCAGTTTCTCCGCGCGTTTTGCTACGGTGAACTGGTCAAGTGTTTCGGAGGAGTCCCTCTCATGTTGACGGCGGGTACACCGGAAGAAGCGATCATCCCCCGCAATACTTATGATGAATGCGTAACACAGATAGCCAAGGATTGCGACGAGGCTGCGGCGGTTTTGCCCATTGTAACTCCGGCGGCTGACCTGGGCCGGGCGACAAAAGTGGCGGCCTTATCGGTTAAAGCTAGAATACTTCTCTACTTCGCGAGTCCTTTGAATAACCCCGGTAATGCACAGGACAGGTGGGTGAATGCTGCCAATGCAGCAAAAGCGGTGATGGCATTCGGCCCTCCTCCTGGTACTGGCGACTATGGACTGTTCAATGACTACTACAAACTATTCATTCAGAAACTCGGCAACAAGGAGGTGATCTTTGCACGGAAATTCCAAAGTCCGAGCATCAACCCCAGCGATGGCGCAAGGAACAAATGGTACATGAGTGTACCCGGCGTGAATGATGGCGCCTGGGGCGGTTTCAGCCCGACACAGAATCTCGTCGATGCCTATGAAATGAAGAATGGTTTGCCGATCACCAATCCCGGATCGGGATATGACCAGCAGAATCCCTATACGAATCGCGACAGCCGGTTGGATAAATCCGTTCTTCACCAGGGTTCCGTTTACAAGGCAGGAATCGTGATTGAGACGTACAGAGGTGGAAATACAAATAATACCAACAGGCTCGATAGTTCCAAGACGGGATATGGATTGATGAAAATGGTGGATACCACAAGGTATCGCTCAGCGGGTGATGCTGACAATGATTGGATCTTCATACGCTATGCGGAGGTGCT
>DATHKS010000241.1:0-3467 GCA_035488975.1 Chitinophagaceae bacterium
CTTTAAAATGAGATCCTCTACGGTTGCCGCGCTTAATACGAAATAGTTGATTATTCTTCTTTCCATGACTAGTATTTTTTCCTAAATATAGAGCTTTAACGCAATTTGATAATTTGACAATTTGGTAATTTGATAATGATCCTTACCAGAAAGTCATTGATGATGGAAGCACGCTCATTGGCTAATTATCAAATTACCAAATTGTCAAATTGACCTTCTTGTATTCCTTTGTGCCCCTTCGTGTCCTTTGTGTCTTTGTGGTTCAATTTTTCATAAAAAAAACCGAAACTTGGGCATTTTTTGAAACATGTCCTACCAAATACAGAAAGTAAGAGATTAAATTTAGATGAAGCGTCTTTCGTTTTCCCGAATTACTATACCTTGCCTCCGAAATAAGACATCTCTACCAATGGAAAACGTCGTCACACTCTCTCCCGTTACAAGATTCTCAAACCGCGTCGAAAATTATGTAAAATACAGGCCCTCCTACCCTGAAACGCTCATTCCTTTTTTCGAAGAAAAGCTGGGTCTTACGCAGGAACAAAGAATAGCGGACATCGGCTCCGGCACGGGTCTGTTCGCATCGATTCTATTGAAGAAGGGTTACCGCGTCACCTGCATCGAACCCAACGAGGAAATGCGGAAAGCCGGAGAGAAAATGCTCGGCCAGTATCTCGGCTTCGAGAGCAGGAAGCATCCGGCGGAGCAAACGGGTCTCCGCAAACACAGCGTTGAACTCATTACGGTTGCCCAGGCATTTCATTGGATGGAACCCATTGCAACGAAGATGGAATTCCTGCGAATATTGAAACCGGGCGGACACATAGTCCTCGCCTGGAATCTTCGCCTCAGCAATACGCCTTTTCTCCAGGCATACGCCGAGCTGAAGGCCAAGTATGAACTCGATGCCGACCATTCCCTTCGGCAGAACATCCCGAAGTTGCAGGAGTTCTTCGAGCCGCAGACCATGATCATCGATTCATTTCCCAATGTTCAAATGCTCGATTTCGATGCACTGAAAGGACAACTCCTATCGTCCTCCTATATACCTCTACCGGGACATAGTACGTACGATGAAATGATATCCGCTCTTGCCAAGCTGTTCGTTACCTATAACGAGAATGGGCTGGTCAGGATGGAATTTGAGACAAGACTCTATTGGGCAAAGATGTGAGCAGGCAAATCAATTAATGACGGGATCTTCGACCCAATTCCAAAATCCAAATTCCTTATTCCTTCTACTTGCGCTGCAATCGCTATTCGGAGATGCCATAGTACTTGCAAACTGCAGCATAATCATTCACGTCGGGCAGCGGTTCAGCACTGCGGGCGATACTTCCATCGATGGTGATCACCTTGAATTTATAATTGGAAACACTATAGGTAGTCAGCAGCGGGGGATCTGCCGAGATCTTGCTTAAAAAGAAGTGCACCCTTGTCTTGCCGACAAAAGTTTCAGAGGCGAGATTCAATGCATACCCCAAGCCGGTCGGAAAGGCGAAAGGCACATGGGTATAGTTGTTTACATTGACACCCGGTTCCGATTGGAAATACACCAATGTCAGGTCATTTTGCAGAAAATCAGCCGTGAGCCGTGGCATAGCATGATCAAAATACTTGGAGACATAGCCCGTGCTTACATTCGGGGACGAACCGACATAGTAGATAGCTCCGTAAGTCCATTGCGTCGTAGCAACCGTGAAGGTGTCGATCTTTACATTGGCGCTTCCAGCCGGTCCTTGTTGTCCTGTTCCACCCTGTGGTCCTGCCGGCCCCACTGGTCCCTGGTCGCCCGATTTACTGCACGAAGCGAGGAAAAGAGTAATTGCAACGGAAAGAAAAAAGGTATTACATGTTCTCATACTGGTCGATTAAGTTTTAGGGATCAAATATACCAATTCAGAGACGAGTATAGATGAAGCAATAGATGAATAGCGGATTTACTCGACGAACGACCTGCTTCGCAATTTGACAATTTGGTAATTTGCCAGTTGGGTGTGTTATCAGAAGCTCTTGTGCCCTCCGTGCTTCCCTTGTGTACTTTGTGGTTAAACGCTAACCCCGGAGAACACAAAGGAAATACACACAGGGAACACGAGAGAAAACACTCCATCTTTTCAAATAATTGTATATTTAAACTGCCCTTTGAAATCTCCCTCCCGTCTTTCTTAATCTGAAAAAACTCTACTCATGCGCAGAAGAAATTTTCTCAGGGATGCGGGCCTCCTGATCAGCAGTACAACTCTTTTACCCGCACTCGCCAGGGCAGGACAATCATCCGCCGGGCATTATTCGAGCTGGTCGGGGATACGCGATTTGTTCCCCCTCGACCCAAGCTATATCCACATGGCCCAGATGCTTCTTGCCTCGCATCCAAAACCGGTACGGGACGAGATCGAACGGCACCGGCAGGCATTCGATAAACATCCCGTCACCTATTGGGAAGATAACTGGATGGAGATGGAACCCCGGATGTGCGCGGCCGCGGCAGCTTATATTGGCGCCGACTCCGAGGAGATCGTTCTTACAGACAGTACGAGCATGGGACTATCGCTTCTCTATTCCGGGTTCAAACTAAAGCCAGGCGATGAAATACTCACCACCATTCACGATCACTTTGCCACGGAGAAATCATTGGAGTATGCGTCCTCGCGCAATGGCGCTACCATCCGGAGAGTTAGTCTATACACTGAACCTTCCACCGCATCGGTTGATGAGATCACCTCCATACTAGAGAAGGCCATACAACCCGCCACAAGAATTATCGCCCTTACCTGGGTGCATTCCTGTACCGGTGTGAAGCTACCATTGAAGGAAATCGGCCAGGTGATCAGCAAGGCCAATGCGCAACGCTCGCCCGCCAACCGTATTTATTATTGCGTGGATGGTGTTCACGGATTCGGAGTAGACAATATTAATATCAGGGATTTCGGCTGCGACTTCTTTGCCGCAGGCACGCATAAATGGATCTTCGGTCCGAGGGGAACCGGCATTTTGTATGGGAAGAAGGATGCCTGGAATATGATCACGCCCGTAACGCCCTCGTTCACCGGTTTGCCCTATGGTATCTGGCTCGGCCTGGTTCCCGGAGAAACACCCGTATCCTTCAGGGATCTTTGTACACCGGGTGGATTCCATTCATTCGAACACCGTTGGGCGCTCAACAAGGCATTCGAATTTCATCAGCAGATCGGCAAGGATAAGGTGGAGGCACGAACACATGCTCTCAATACCCAACTCAAGGAGGCGCTTCGGTCCAACAAACATATCAAATTGCATACACCTGTTTCCCCTACCCTCTCCGCCGGCATCAATTGCTTCGAAGTAGATGGTATAGCGCCGGATGAAGTGGTCAAGAAGTTATTTGCCAAAAAGATCATCGCCAGTTCATCGCCGTATAGAGTGAGTTATGTGAGACTGACGCCTTGCCTGGTGAATAATGAGGAGGAAGTGAAGACGTGTATCAG
>DATHKS010000242.1:0-11313 GCA_035488975.1 Chitinophagaceae bacterium
CGGTCTATGGCCTGGATGACACGCATACTTTCCTTCGTACGACTTTGCGCCATCCCGCCTTTTGCAAGGGATGGAATTATATTGTCAAGGCCGGGCTGACCCATGAAGAACCGTTCGCGGGAAAGGCGTTGAATAAGATGACTTACCGCCAGGCGTTGGATGCGATCATCGCCGGTAACAAGATAGCTGGGGATTTTGAAGAATTTCGCACGACTGTCGTTGATGCCGGTGAGCGAAACCTGGTGACGACCCTCTTCACCTATCTTGGCCTCATGGGTGAAGGGCCGGTTCCTGATCCTGTAAAGAGTCCTGCCGACCTGCTCCAATATGCAGTCGAGCACACGCTCATGCTTCAGCCGCAGGATAAGGATATGATCGTGATGCTGCATCAGTTCGAATATATGATCGATGGCAGCAAGAAGATACTGGATAGTTCACTTGTGGTGAAGGGAGAAGATAGCCTGCGCACGGCAATGGCAAAGACCGTCGGTTTGCCACTGGGCATTGCGGCGCGTTTGATATTGAATGGACAGATCGATCTCACGGGCCTTCATATTCCTACACATAAGAAGATCTACGGACCGGTGTTGAAGGAACTGGAAGAATATGGAATACGCTTCCAGGAGAATTAATGTAAGACGGATAAGGCATCTATCAGTTCGACGATCCCTTCGGTTGCCTTTTTTTCAATTGCAGTCATGTTCATGATATTGCCCATCGGCGGAAGCCTTTTATCGATCACGAATTTGGGAATGCCCTCCGAGGCATAGTGAAGCAACCCCGCCGCGGGATAGACAACGAGCGAGGTGCCGATGATCACGAGTATATCGGCGGCATGTACGACCGTCACGGCCTGTTCGATCTTGGGAACGGCCTCCTCGAACCACACTATTGCGGGTCTTAACAGGGAACCGTCTTCTGCAAGATCGCCTGCGTTCATGTCGGCGCGGATATCATAGAGCGTCTCTTCATCAGCCTCGCTTCTCATCTTGAATATTTCCCCGTGCAGGTGAATGATGTTCGATGAGCCTGCCCTTTCGTGGAGATCGTCGATGTTTTGGGTAATGATCGTCACATCGAAATTCTTCTCCAACGCAGCAAGTCCGAGATGCGCCGCATTGGGCGCGGCACTGGCGACATCCCTGCGGCGCATATTATAGAAGTCGAGTACCAGTTTCGGATCCCTCCGCCACGCGCCGGGTGTGGCTACCTGTGTCACCTCGTATCCTTCCCAGAGTCCATCGCTATCGCGAAAGGTCCTCAACCCGCTCTCGGCGCTGATGCCTGCGCCGGAGAGTACGACTAGTTTCTTCTTTGCCATGAGAAAACAATTTGATAATTTGACAATTTTGTAATTTGATAATGCGGCGTGCTCCGATTCATAATACCTATTCTGATAAGGATCATTACCAAATTATCAAATTGCCAAATTACCAAATTTCTCCTCACTATTCCTCAGGGAACATTGATTTTCCGCGGCCGCATTCTTTTATATCCAATCACTGAAAAGAAACACAATAGAAAGAGGGGCCACAGGTAGATAAGGCCTACCAGCAGGTCCGCAAGCCAGCTGAGGCCGGAACGGAAGGCCAGGAAGATCTTGTTGCCAAAGGACGGCGTCTGTTGCTGCTGTTCCTGTTTCGCCGCATTCAACACCTGGTAAAATGTGAGGTTGATAGTGCTGTATGCCGCTGAATGACCCAGGTACCCGACTCTTCCCGCCGCCGTTTCTATCTCCTCCTGCACTCCATTGATAGAAGATTGAACGGTGAGTATTTCCTCCATGTTCTTCGCCTGCTTCAGGAGATCGAGATAGCGTAGCCTGACTTGTTTTTTTGCCTCGATCCTCGACCTGGTATCGACTATTTCGCCCGTCACATCCTGGGAGGTGATCTTCTTTTCGTTGATGTGTCCTACATTCCCTGTTGCGAGGGTAACGGCGTCATCAAATGAAGCCACCGGCACCTTGATCATGACGGTACTTTCGATCTTATAGTCGGATTGATTTTGCTCTTCCTGGGCGAAATAGCCACCCAGCGCTTTAATGCTTTCCCGTAACCCGGTAGAATATTTCTTGAATTCCTTTACTTCAAGATTAACGAACGCCGTCTTCATTATCTTCTTATCCCAGTCCGTTTGAATGGTTGCTACCGGGGGCGCCGATACCTTTTTGTCGCCCTGCTGAGGTGACGGAGAAATAACACTGTCGGCCGGGATACCGGTTTCATCAAGTTCGCCAGGCTGGATCTCTTTCTGGACCATCTCATTGAGTGTGGGGTTTTGGGTTGAGTCCAGCGCTTTTAGCGATTGGTGGTTATCGCAGGCAGTAAGGGTCAATGCCGTCGAGAAGACGGCAAGGCAAATCCATTTCATGATCGTTAATTTATAGGTGAAGAGATAAAGTATGTGCGTGAGATGTCAGCTTCTGCTTATAGGCAAAGAAAGGCTGGCAGGAAAAAGTATTCTGCAGAAAAAATCTGGATCTTTTTTATCGGGAGACCTAAGTAAGATAAAGCCGGTCAGGGGAGAAAATAACAATCGGGAATGTCTTTCTTCCCTTGCAAGACTGGTAGATGGCATTCATCAGGAACAATAGCAAAGCAGATTTGAACATGGCTGTTATTTTACAATGTGAGAAAGCAATCGGTATTGATTCCTGTATTGTAAAAAGGTAACCCAAGCAATTAAATAATTTGACAATTTGGTAATTTGACAATGCGGCGTGCTCCGATTCATAATGCCTATTCTGATAAGGATCATTATCAAATTGCCAAATTATCAAATTACCAAATTGCAGTTTCACTCCGCCATCTCCATTACCATTTTCCACTCCTTGTCGGTAACGGGCTGTACGGAGAGACGGCCGAGCCTGACCAGCGCCATTTCAGCCAAACGCTTATCGGCCTTGATAGTGGCGAGACTGACCGGCTTCTTTAATTTCTTATAGGGCGCCAGGTCAACTGCCACCCATGCCTCGTCCGTAGTAGTTGGGTCCTGGTATGCCTCCTTCACCACCTTCGCGATTCCCACTATCTCCGTCCCCTCGTTGCTATGATAGAAGAATGCAAGGTCTCCCTTCTTCATTGCCCGCAGGTGGATACGCGCGGCATAGTTACGGACACCGTCCCAAACGGTGCTCTTGTCCTTTTCCAATTTATCCCAACCGTACGTGGAGGGTTCCGATTTGACGAGCCAGTGTGCCATACGTTATAAATGTTATTGTGGATTTCAAAATTAACGGAAGTTGAAGAAAATAAATCTTTAGAATTTTTCAATCTAAAAGTTCATAGGTCTGCGTAATTGTTAGCATGTTACTTTTTCCAGCAGGCATTAAAAAAACAAGCTTAAAAAAACCTAAACACTCAATCATGAAACAGATCAAATCAATCGCATTGATGCTGGTGGCATCCCTGGCGATGAATGCTTCTTTTGCCCAGAAAATGATGGACGAAAAGACCGTAGAGGTCGGCGGCGCGCCCATGTATGCCTCGAAGAACATCGTGGAGAATGCCGTTAACTCGAAGGATCATACCACCCTCGTTGCAGCAGTCAAGGCCGCAGGACTGGTCGAGACCCTGCAAAGTGCAGGACCCTTTACCGTCTTCGCTCCCACCAATACCGCATTCGATCTTCTTCCAAAGGGAACGGTAGAGACATTGGTAAAGCCGGAGAATAAGGCAAAGCTGACAGGCATCCTAACCTACCACGTGGTAAGCGGCAGCCTGGATACGAAAGCCCTCGATGCCAGGATCAAGGAAGGTAACGGCACCGCCGAACTCACCACCGTTGCCGGCGGAAAATTATGGATCATGAAGAAGGCCGGTAAGTATATCCTGAAGGACGAGAACGGCGGAATGGCTACCATCACCATCAAAAATGTTTACCAGAGCAATGGGGTCATCCATGTGATCGATCACGTGGTGCTGCCTAAATAAGATTTCTATCGGTGAAGTTCATCCCGGGCTGTTGTGCAGGTCGGGATTTTCTATTGGGTAAATCCGTTCGCCATTTCCTTACGTACATGCCTCTTCAGGACCCTATCCGCCATTAACCATTAACCAGACGGCCCGTTTATATCCGGGAACCAGGCCGGCACCCGTTACGAGTGAGTAATTGGGTACCGGCGCTTTTTTTGTACCTTTTACTGAGCATTACCAATTGCTGATGAGATGAAGAAGATCGTTAAGAAACACCCATTGGCCATACGCTGGTTCCACTGGATAAATTTCCCGGTACTCGCGATCATGATCTGGAGCGGGCTGCTCATTTATTGGGCTAACGATGTATATAAGATCGGCTTCGGCGACAAGACATTACTGAAATTCTTCCCCGATTCATTTTACAAGGCCTTGCATATTCCCTTCCGCCTGGCCGAAGGGATGGCATATCATTTCTTCTTCATGTGGTTCTTCTTCCTGAACGGCATAGCCTATGTCCTGTACACCATTTTCTCCGGTGAATGGAGATACCTACTGCCGCAACGGCGATCCTGGAAAGATGCGTGGCTCGTGCTACTGCATGATCTGCACATACGCAAGACGGTCCCACCCGTAGAGGGGAAGTACAATGCGGCACAACGGATCGCCTATTCGGCCATCATCGTGATGGGGATAGGCTCCATACTCACAGGCCTCGCCATCTACAAACCGATACAACTCGGGTGGCTCTGCACGATCTTCGGTGGTTATAAATCGGCGCGTGTCATCCACTTCATCCTGACCATCGGCTATGTATTATTTTTTCTTATCCACGTGATACAGGTGATACTTGCGGGGTGGAATAATTTCCGCGGCATGATAGCCGGCTTCGAAGTAGTGAAGGTCAAGGATGAAAGCGTGGCCGCTGATGTGAATACCGAAACAATCTCTAAAGACGAATCCTTAAAATCAGGCAATGGCTAATTTCTTTTCCAATTTATTCAGGAAGAACAGCAAGCTGGAAACCAACCAGCTCATTGTAAAGAAGACCATAATCTCCTTTACCTTCTTCTTCCTGTTTGCCGGCGCGGCACTATGGGGATGGTACTGGCTGCGGCATCAACCGCTGGACGGAGGCATACGTGGCGGAATACCTCAGCCATTGCGGGCGGGCCTGGATAAAAATGAAAAGATATTCAGCGGACTGCTCTCCGACAAGCATCTCGCGCGCGAATACCCAAGATCCAGTGCGGTAAAAAAAGCGAGGGTGAATGGAAATGTGGGCATGGGCAACGATTTCGATGCCGCTACCTGGCAGATGTATGTGATCCGGTCTAACGGCGATTCACTGAAATTAAAACTCGACGACCTGAAGAAATTACCGAAGACGGAAGTCGTATTCAATTTCAAATGCATCGAAGGCTGGAGCCAGATCACCTGGTGGGGAGGAGTTAAGTTCTCCGACTTCATGAAGGCCTATGGATTGACCGCCGAGGCAGGAAAAAATTATCTCGGGTTGAGCACGCCGGACGAGGAATATTATGTGGGGATCGATATGGCAAGTGCCATGCATCCGCAGACGATCCTTTGCTATGAACTGAACGGCGCTCCCCTGCCGATGAACCAGGGCTATCCATTACGACTTATCATACCCACCAAGTATGGCGTAAAACATCTCAAGCGTATCGGCACAATGTATTTCGATGATGCACGGCCGCCGGACTATTGGGCGGAGAGGGGGTATGATTATTTTACTGGGCTGTGAGTCAATTTGGTAATTTGGCAATGTGATAATGTGCAAATTTGTCAATGTGCAAATGTGCCAATGATCCTCACCAGAAGGTAACTACTGATCGGAGCACGCTCAATTTGCACATTGACAAATTTGCACATTGGCACATTATTGAAATTACCACCCACTCGCCAGCACATCCGCAATATGCATCGTCTTTATCGCATATTCCTTATGATTGATATAGCCCTGCAGGTGCATCAGGCAGGAAAGATCGGTGGAGATAATATATTCCGCGCCGGTTGCAATGGCATTCTCTACTTTCTGTTCGGCCATGCCGATGGAAATGGACTCGAATTTAACCGCGAAGGTCCCGCCGAACCCGCAACAGGTTTCTACATCGTTCATCTCGGTTATCTGCAGCCCCTTCACCGCTTCCAGTAATTTCCGCGGCTCCTGCTTGATCTTGCATTCCCTTAGTCCCGCACAGCTGTCGTGGTAGGTGGCCTTTGCATTCAATACCGCGCCGAAGTCTTCCACCTTCAACACATCTACGAGAAACTCCGAGAATTCAAAGATGCGTTTGCCCATATCGGCCACCTCGTGATGGAGCGATGAATTTTCAAACAGCTTTCCATAATAGTTTCGCACGAAGCCAACGCAGCTCGCGCTCGGCGCAACGATGAGGTCGGTGCCGCGAAAGTCTTTCAGGAATTTGGTGCAGACGGATTTCGCTTCGCTCCAGAATCCTGCATTGAAGGCCGGCTGGCCGCAACAGGTCTGTGAGGCATTGTAAGAAACCGTACAACCCGCCTTCTCCAGCACCTTTATCATATTAAATGCCGTATCGGGATAAAGCTGATCAACGAAACATGGTATGAATATCTGGACGTTCATGCCTGCGGTAAATGAATGGATTTATTATTTAAATGACTGGTTCAGGGAGATCATCTTGAGCGCGGTAATGGCGGCCTCCGCTCCCTTGTGTCCATGTTTTCCACCGATCCTTTCCTTCGCCTGCTGCTCATTGTCGACGGTGAGCACGCCGAAGATGGTCGGTACGGGCAGCGACAGGTTCAATTGAACTACCCCATCGGTCACGGCCCTGCAGACATAATCGAAATGCGGAGTATCGCCTCTCACGATACAACCGAATGCGATGAACGCCGCGGGCTTCACGGCCGCCTTCTCCCAATAACTCCTGATCGCAAAAGCGATTTCGAATGCACCGGGTACGGTGAGAGTTGCGGGCTCGACAATCTTATTTTCTGCCAATACTCTCCTGCATCCGTTTTCAAGTTCATCCGTTATGCTTGCATTCCATTCCGTTTTTATCAAAACAATAAGGGCATTCTCGACGTTGAGAATGCCCTTATCTATTTGAAGAAGTTTGCTATTGGAAAGTGGCGAGTTCGTTGCCATATTAATTCACATTGTAAACGCCTAATTGTGCAAGGTAGTTATCCGCTTCAGCTCCCTCTGCCGTGCGCGGGAACTTTTCCTTGAGTTCTTTATACAGGTCGATCGCCTCTTTCTGGTCCTTTATCACGCGATCGGCCAGGTAAGCTGCCAGGAATAATGCCTCTGCGGAAGCAGCCTGGTCCTTTTCGAAATGATGAGCCGCCTTCTTATAGTAGTCCAATGCTTCCTTGTTGTTGCCAAGATCTGCATAGGCATCTCCTAAGAGCTTGTAAGCGCGTTGCTGGATCTGCTTGGCATCCGTGCTGAATTTCTTGAGGAATTTCACTGCATTCTGGTTGTCATCCAGCTTCAGGTACGAACTACCCGCATAGAAGCATGCGAGGTTAGCTGCATCGGTACCGCTGTATTTATCCATTATCTTAAGAAAGCCCATGTATTGACCATCACCATTGAGCGCAAGCTTAACAGAATCCTGGCGATAGTAGTCTTCTGCCTTGAACATGGCATCCGCTGCCTTCTCTTCCTTTGGCCCCTGGAAAAAATGTTTATAGACATAGAATCCTCCGACGAGCAGGACGAGCACAGTGCCTATCCCGAGAATGGCCTTACTGTTCCGGGTCCAGAAATCCATTGCCTTTGCAATCGTCGCCTCACCGCTATCGACATCCTTGGCATGTTTGTTCTCTGACATTGTATAAAAGATTGTTTTTTTAAATTTTTAAGGTGGAATATTACGCGCCGGTTAGTTAGTCGATGATAAAAGGATAGTTTGGGTCTACGTATACATCTTTCAGCACTTCGCTGTCATCCGGCCAGGGACTTTCCTCGGCAAATTTCACCGATTCTGTCACAATGCCTTCAACGCGCTTGTCGATGGCGTCGAGCTCCGGCTCCGAAGAGAATTTATTATCGAGGATCGTCTTCCTGACGGTCGTGAGTGGATCCTTTCCCTTGTATTCTTCTACTTCTTCCTTGGTACGATATTTCTGTGGATCGCTTATCGAGTGGCCCTTGTAACGATAGGTCTTAATTTCCAGCAGTGTTGGTCCCCCACCCTCGCGGGCTCTCTTCACGGCTCTTGCCACGCCTTCGTGCACGGTCTCCGGCTGCATGCCATCGATCATGTCTGCAGGCATTTCGTAGCCATCGGCGAGCTTGTAGATATCTGTGACATTTGAGGTACGCTCTACCGAGGTACCCATTGCATAGTTATTATTCTCGCAGATGAAGATCACGGGCAATTTCCAGAGCATGGCAAGGTTGAAAGTCTCGTGCAGAATGCCCTGCCTAGCCGCACCGTCGCCGAAATAGCAGAGTACGACATTATCCGTACCCCTGTACCTTTCAGCGAAGGCCAAACCTGCACCCGTTCCGATCTGTGCGCCGACGATGCCATGACCGCCATAGAAATTTTCCTTTTTACCGAAGAAGTGCATGCTTCCTCCTTTGCCCTTGGCGCAACCGGTAGCCTTCCCGTACAATTCGGCCATACAGCTGTTCACGGAGACTCCTTTCGAGATCGCCAGGCCATGATCACGGTAGGCGGTGATGAATAGATCCTCCGGTTTGGTAGCCGTCATGCAACCCGCCGCAATGGCCTCCTGCCCGATATAGGCATGGAAGAAACCACGGATCTTGCCTTCCATCTTGTACTTTTCTTCGGCCATTAATTCGAACTGGCGGATGAGCTGCATCAGCTCATACCAATAGAGGTAGGTTTCTTTGGAAAATTTGGTAGCCAAGGCTAAAAATTTGAGGAGCAAAAATAAGGGAAAGCCGCCAAAAAAAGAGAATTGATTTAAAGCGGTTTTTTGTATTCAACGAATTGAAGGACAGCGAAAAAATTCAAAAGTCAAAATTAAAAAGTAAAAAACAGACACCGCCTGACAGTACGTTAACTTCCGGCCGGGCAGGGTCTATTTTTTACTTTTTAATTTTGACTTTTGAATTTTTACCCCTGATCTTGCAAATAAGATGCTTTCCCTCCAGTCATTATCCCTGTTACAGTTCAAGAATTACTCGAATCGCTCGTTCGATACGGAGCAGCGGATCGTGGGGATCTGTGGCAACAATGGCGTTGGTAAGACCAACCTCCTGGATGCCATTCATTATCTCTGTTTCACGAAAAGCTATTTCTCCCGTTCCGATGCCGCGAATACGCAACAGGGAAAGAATGGCTTTCGGCTGGAAGGAAACTTCATGCTGGCCGACCAGGCCGAAAAGGCCGTCTGCATCCTCAGGGAAAATGGCAAGAAGGAATTCTCAGTAAATAATAATTCATACGAAAGGTTCTCGCAACATATCGGCCGTTATCCCTGCGTCGTGATCGCGCCGGACGATGCGGTCCTCATCACCGGTGGCAGTGAAGAAAGACGCAAGTTCCTCGACGCCCTCCTCTCCCAACTGGATGCGGAGTATCTGCAGCACCTGATCGTGTACACCCGGATCCTGCAGCAACGCAATTCATTGCTGAAGTCGTTTGCGGAGACCGGCACTAAGAATTTAGCGCTTCTCGATGTGCTGGATGAACAACTACTGAAACCCGGCGAATATATTTTCAATAAAAGAAAGGAATTCCTTGTCACCTTTCTTCCCTCCGTCAAGCATGTGTACGAAGATATCGCAAGGCAGCCGGAGGATATCACACTGCTTTACGAGAGCGAATTGCTGTTGTCTTCCTTTGGCGAACTGCAGCGGGCAACGAGGCAACGGGATTGCATGGCACAGCGAACCACTTGCGGAATCCATCGAGATGATATCGAGATCAGCATGGGCAGCCAGCCCTTCAAGGTGATCGCCTCGCAGGGACAACGGAAGAGCCTGTTGTTTGCATTGAAGCTGGCGGAGATGGAAGTGCTGAGGGAGGAGAAAGGCTTTCCGCCACTATTGCTGCTGGACGATGTCTTCGAGAAACTGGATGAAGAACGCATCTCGAACCTGTTGGAAAAAGTATGCATCCAGAACGAAGGACAGGTCTTCATCACGGATACGAATGAGGAAAGGCTCCGGAGTCACCTGGACCAGCTTGGCACCGGGTATGCGATGATAAAATTGTGAGCCACTCTTATCCAATTTATTGCCGGCGTGCTCGCTGATCCGACGGCGAGTTGGGCCGGGTAACGACAATTGAATGAAACTCTGCTTCGGCCCAAACTCGCCTGGGAAATTAACTGTGAGGTAGCTTTTCTCTGTTCCGCAGATCATATTTTCTTAATTTGTATTTGCTGCCCGATTCTCTAATTGACCCATCCCCTTAATATTTTTTACCTTTGATCCATGAGTGAATTTTCTTTGGGTGAGGCCATTCAACAATTCCTGAATAAAAGCAGGATCAAGGGCGATATCCAGGCACTCCAGATCGAGGACGTTTGGGAGCAGATCATGGGCAAGACCATCGCCCGCTACACCGACAAGCTCCAGATATTCGGCGGCAAGTTGATCATCACTACCCAGGTAGCGCCGCTGAAGCAGGAACTCAGTTACCAGAAGGAGAAGATCATTCAAAGGGTGAATGAGGCGCTGGGGCAAAAGGTAATTACGGAGGTTGTTATTCAGTAGAAAGTCAATTAGCCAATGTGCAAATTTGTCAATGTGCCAATTGAGCGTGTTATTCGGGATTGAACCACGAAGGCACGAAGAGCACAAAGGGGCACAAAGAAATACAATTACAATAAAGAAAGAAGTAGTGGTTGGATCGAATCATTCGGGAAGAAGAGGGTTTATCTTCTCATGCCTATGAAAACTGGGTGCAGACGAAAACACAATCATTTCCATTCTTCCTGGCAAAAAAAATTACTGGTAAGAATTAATCTTCCATATCGTGAAGAGGAAAGGCATCACGGATAATTTGACAATTAGCTAATTCGACAATGTGCAATGATCCTCATTAGAAGGTAACTTCTGATCGGAGCACGCTCAATTTGCATATTGGCACATTTGCACATTTGCTAATTAAATTGAGCTCCTCACCCTCGGATCCACCACCCCATACAAAATATCCGCAAGTATATTGATGAGAATGAAGAATGTCGCCGTGATCAGCACCGATCCCATCACCACGGGATAGTCGAGTTTCTCGAGTGCATCGACCGTCACCTTCCCTATTCCCTGCCAGCCGAAGATATATTCCACGAAGAAGGCGCCGGCAAGCAGTTCGGCAAACCAACCGGTAATGGCAGTGATAACAGGGTTCAATGCATTTCGCAGGCCGTGTTTCCAGATTACCCTGCGCCTGCTCAGTCC
>DATHKS010000243.1:0-5845 GCA_035488975.1 Chitinophagaceae bacterium
GTAACCAGGCCGCTCTTATCGGCCTTGATAGTAAATTTCTCCACGGGTTGCGTGGCCTTGCCGGGCTTTACATTGACGCGTAAAACATCGTCAGCTTCCTTGTAATCCTCTGCGCCCCATTGATCCGCTGTTTTGTTGAAGATAATGGTCCATTGGTCGTCATTGGCAATGGTAAACAACGCATACTTACCGGCGGTAAGGGTCTTACCTTCCACTTTTACATCCTTGGTCACCTCGAAAGTAGTGGCCTCGTTCGCGCCTGTGCGCCATACTTTCCCATTCATCGGCTCCACGTCCTTCCCTATCGTTCTTCCTTTGAGTGATGGCTGGCTGTAGTCGATGGTCAGGGCTGCCCCACTGGCGAGAGTAGCCTTCGTTTGCGCGGGAGGGCTGGGTCTTTTGGTTTTATCTTCCGGTTTCTTTTCCTGTGCACAAGCCACTACCATACTCGCGGTAGCCAGGATAACAAGCAATGCTGATTTCATAATGTGTTTTTTTATGGTTAATAGAGACGCTGAATATGCAAATAACCTGCCAAGCGGACTTAGCAAAGAGGGATCGGTGTGTTATTTTAGAAAGCAGTGAGTTTTATTCGTGAATCGTCAACGTGAATCGTGAAATGTGAATCGTGAATACAACACTCAGTTATCAGGATATTCGAATCGATTAGATAAAGATCATGCTCGATTCGAATGTTCTCATCATAGGGTGTTGTATTCACGATTCACATTTCACGATTCACGTTGACGATTCACGTTGACGATTCACGTTTCACGATTCACGTTATTAGTCTTTCGTTGCCGTATCGCTTTCCACGATCCTTTTCAGGTTGCTGAGTCCCTGCTCCATCCTGGGACCATAGGATTGTTCGAGAAGGAGACTCGCGAATTTCTCCCAGGGATACCACCGCAGATCGAAATCCATGTACCATTGCAAGGTAGTTGAATCGGAATTGGAATAGGTCACCGTCTTCCATACATTCGAGACCGGCCGCATCCGGCTGCCGACAAACATGGCTGTCACCTCTCCCTGTTTCACCTGGTCAAGCAGGAGATACACCTGGCGAGTGGCCGAACTGCTATCGAATATGGCTCCCTTTATCACACCCTCCACATAGAGGGGCTTTGTCTTTTCAATTCCCGGGTACCAGTTCTTCCAATTGACTGCATTACTTACCTGGTCGAGTGCGCGAACCTTATCCTCCTTGATATTGATCGCCTTCGATATCCGCACCCGCGAGGGAATGAACAGGGAAATGACCGTGACCAGCGCAAACAATAGCACAAAACTCAGGAGCAGCAATTTCACGTAACGCATGATACTTGTTTTATGATAAGAACATCAGAAGAGAAGATTCTGAAACACATTTCTCACTCCCAACGGATCACCCGTACGAGGATGATATACACGATTGCGATCCATATTCCCAGGATACCGATCTGTTTCCAGCAATCGTATAGATGCAATCCTTCGAACGAGAGCCTCCTCATTGCATCGTTGAATTGCGTCAGCGGAAGCCAATAGCATATATTCTGCAGCCATTGTGGAAACACGGTGACGGAGAAGAAAGTGCCGGAAAGTAACATCTGCGGGAACCCGAACAGATTTATCAGCAAAGGGATCGAGGTATCGGACTTGGCAATGCTGCTGAAGATGAGACCCACGCCCATGAGGAGGAATAACATTACTACCGACATCAACACCATCTCGATGAATGTAATGCCCCCATGCTGCAAGGTGAAATCGAGCATGAAGTGGCCGAACAGGATGAGGATAACCACGTTCATCAACTGGAAGAATAGCCTGCTGATGCCAATGCCTACCAGGATGCTCACCTTCTTCACCGGCGATGCATAGAACCTCTTTAACACCAACTGCTCCCGGAGCGTGAAGAAAACGAATGCGATCCCAAACAGGGTAGAGAATAATATGGAGAACCCCAACTGGCCTGGTAACACGAAGTCGATCGACTTGTATTTTCTTCCTTCCGTAATGACCGGCTTCTCCACATTAACGAAATCGTTCTTGTCTCCCGATATCGCCGTCTCGAACTTCAGCTTTGTATAGTCCAGCATCTGCTTGAAAGCACCAAATGTATTCCCGCTTGCAGAGGTAGAACGTACCTGAACGCTTACTTTTTGCGTCGCCCCTCCGTCATCTATTTTCCGGATCCCCAATACAGCCGTTAATTTTCCCTTGATAAGATCGTTCGTCAACTCGGCCGTATCCGCATAGTTGACCACGCGGAAAACCGGGTTCTTCTTCATTGACTGGTAGAACAGGGTGCTGCTATCGCTGGTGGGATCGAAGGCGATACGGAAACTCTGTCCGCCACCGTTTCCGAAGGCGCCGAAGATCAGGATGAAAATAATGGGGAACAGGAGACTGAACACAATGGCCGTCGGCTGACCGAAGATGGCGCGGAAACTCGCCTTGGTAATCGCCCACAAAGCTTTCGACTGACTATACGGTTGCGGCATTCAGAAAAATTGTGAGCAAATGTAAGCTGACTGCTGGCGTTGGCCAAACTTGGTTGGTTGTTGGGTTGATTGGGAATTAGGAATTGGGAATTGGGAATTAGGCTTCCATAGTAGGGAACCACTAACCAGTCGGAGTCTCACGATTGACGATTGACGGTTTCCGTTTCACGACTTGCTATTACTCATCAATGAATAAAAAACTGAAACGGCATTCTCGCCTGCGCCTTATTCGTCATCTCCTTCACCCTTTTCAGTTCCTGGTAGATCATGAAATTGTCCTCACCCACCTCTTCTTTTATCTTACTGGCATAGCGTGCAGGGTCTGACGACTTGCCGAGTAGCTGTTCCAGTATACCCTGTGGCTCGGGAAACTCCCTTATGGAATAGTCGGTAAGTTTTGCCATTCTCGCCGCGCACTTCACCGCATCGTCGATGCCGCCGTACCGGTCGATCAGTCCGATATCCTTCGCCCGGAAACCCGTCCAGACCCTTCCCTGTGCAATGCTATCCACATAGGCAGTATCCTTCTTGCGACCATCGGCTACACGCTGTTTGAATTGCGCATAGATGAGATCGATACTCGCCTGCACCATGGTCTTCTCATTGGCGGTTAACGGCCGGTATATGGAGCCAGCGTCGGCATAAGGACCCGTCTTCACTCCGTCGAACGTAACGCCGGCCTTGTTCTTGAAAAATGCTTCCATATTCGGAATGATACCGAAGACACCGATGGAACCGGTAATGGTAGAAGGCAACGCAAAGATGCTATCGGCGGCGCAGGACATATAATAGCCACCCGATGCCGCGACATCCCCGAAACTAACGACAACGGGTTTCTCCTGCTTTGCAAGAAAGAGTTCCCGCCAGATGCTTTCGCTGGCCATGGAGCTGCCTCCACCGGAGTTCACGCGAAACACGATCGCCTTAATATTCTTATCCAGCCTGGCTCTTCGAATGAGGCTGCGGTAATTCTGATCGCCGATAGAGTTCCAGTCGCCTTTCCCATCAACAATATCGCCCTCCGCATAGATGAGCGCTATCTTCCCGCCTCCTGGTCTTTCGAGATTGCTTGCCGCGAGATAGGAGCCGACGGTAATGAAATTGATGCGTTCATATTTATCGATCTTCAACCGGCTCTTGATCTCGTCCTTCACTTCATCATCGTATTTGAGTGCATCCACCAGGTGATAGGTAACGGCATCCGAAGCCTGCCTGATCTTTCCATCGTTGGCAAGCTGGTGAAGAGTTGCCGTATCCGTTTTTCGTACGACTGCCGTCTTCATCAGCAGGTCGCTATACAGGTCATTCAACCAGACGGTGGTCTGCAGTTTGTTCGCATCCGTCATATGGTCGGCGCGGAGTGGCTCTGTCGCACTCTTGAATTTTCCTGCATAGAATATCTGCGGTTCGATCTCCAATTTCTCCAGCGTTCCTTTCAAAAAAGCATACTCGACGCTATATCCCGCCCATTCCATCATTCCCTGAGGACTCAGATAGATCTTGTCCGCCACATTTGCGACGAGATATGCCTTCTGTGTCATGATATCGCCGTGTGCAAGAAGGAACTTCCCGCTCGCCTTGAAATCAAGCAATGCATTTCTTATCTCTTCGCTCGCCGCGAAGCCATTGGGGTTGTTGTCGGCCACTATATAAATGCCGGCGATATCGTCATCGGCCTTTGCCTGCTTTACCAACCGGATCAGGTCGTACAATCCCGGAACATCCCGGTTGTCCGAATTTAAGATGGAGAGAGGGTCCTGCTGGCGTTGCTCGGAAAAATGCTGGCCCAGATCCAGCAGTAGAACCGAACCCGTTTCCACGCGTGGCTTTTGCCTGGACGTTAGATTACTGACGACCGTGACAAGGAAAAAAACCACGAGCAGGCAGAAAACGATCAATGCGAGCAATGAGGCGAAAAATATCTTGAAAAAACCACGCATAGATTAATGCATTGATGAACCTCAAAATTAAAGATATTTGATGCCCTGGGGAGAAGAGATTATGAATAGAGCATTTTTATTGACAGGCGGCAATATGGATGACAGGCACGCAGAACTCGAGCGCTGCGCCGGTCTCATTGCCGCGGCATGCGGAAAAATAAGTGCCGTGTCGGCGTTTTATGAGACGGCAGCCTGGGGTAAGACGGATCAACCGCCCTTCCTCAACCAGGCCATCGAACTCGAGACGGCATTCGATGCGCGGGAACTATTGCAAGAACTGCTTGCCATAGAGAAACGACTCGGCCGGGTAAGGAAGGAGAAGAATGGACCGCGCCTGATCGATATCGACATACTTTTGTTCAATGATGAGGTGATCGATGAACCACACCTGAAGGTCCCCCACCCCGAACTGGCCAACCGGCGTTTTGCACTGACACCGCTCGCCGACTTGGCAAAGAAATTGGTGCACCCGGTATTAAAGAAAACAATCGAAGAGCTGCTGCGCGATTGCCCGGATACACTCGCCGTAAAAAAATTATGAGCGGGACAGAACATCGATTTCGTTTACTTTGCGGCCAGTGATGAAGTATAATTTTATTACCATAGAAGGAAATATCGGCGCCGGTAAGACTACGCTGGCGCATTTGTTGAGCAGGCATTACGACGCGAGGCTGATCCTGGAGGAATTTGCCGATAATCCCTTCCTGCCAAAGTTCTATGAGAACCCGCAACAGTTTGCATTTCCCCTCGAATTGTTCTTCATGGCCGAACGGTTCAAGCAGATGAAGGAATTTCTGCAGCAAAAGGATATGTTCCAGCACCTGACGATCTCGGATTACCTGTTCAATAAATGCCTTCTCTTCGCCAAGGTGACACTTCCCGAGGATGAGTTCCGCCTGTATCAGCGCCTGTTCGAGATCATTCACCAGCAACTGGTGCAGCCCGACCTGCTGATCTATCTCCATGCTCCCGTCAAAAAATTGCAAGCCAACATCAAGAAGCGGAACCGCTCCTATGAACAACGGATCCCCGATGAATATCTCTTCAATATACAGGAGACTTACACGAGTTATATAAAGCAACACGATATCAAGACCCTCTTCGTAGACGCATCCAATGGAGATTTCTTAAAGAACGGCGAACACCTGAAGGTCATCACCGATGCGTTGGAACAGGATTTCGAAGGCCAGCAATATATTTCCCTGCCCTGAGTTTTTTTTATTTGTGCGCGACTTACCTTTGAGCTCCACATGGACCAACAGCCTCCTATTGCACAGATCACGGATGATCCCTTCGCGGCAGTGCGTGTTCCTGAGTTCAAAAACCTTTTGCTGGGCCGGTTTTCTTTCATCATGGCATTGCGGATGCTGACCACGCTCGTGGGCTGGTGGGTGTACGAATTGACAAAGGATCCCTTCGCCATAG
>DATHKS010000244.1:0-2708 GCA_035488975.1 Chitinophagaceae bacterium
AATAAATCATTGAATAATCAGAGGCCATGTCCCGTAGGGACATTTGGTTGGTAGAAAACCAAAAAAAGGTAGTTCGTGCGTTCCTTCGGAACGCCTGACAAGCTGATCAAAAATTAATGAGAGGCGAGGATCCATACCAATTGTGCAGTTTTTTATCCGGATGCTCCGATCAAGCGTTCCGAAGGAACGCAAGGTATTCCTGTGGACGATTTTTTCTACCAACCAAATGTCCCTACGGGACATGGCGTGTTGAGTTAGGAGTAATAATAATGATTGTGTTTTCGTCGGACTTAGATACTTCGTTGCCCTTACCGCCGGTTTATTTTTTTGCCGGGAAGAACGGTAAGGCGGTAAGAATACAAGGTATGTGAATCCGAAGAATAAATTGTTGAATGATCAGGGCTTTGTTGCTACCGGATATTACATGTTAACCGGAATGGTTCCCCGATCACAATTCGTCGTCGAGGGAATTCACGAGACTCAGGATGTCGAGAAAATTGCCGGGCGATTGTGTGACTGGCGAGGCGGCGATCTTCTGCTGCCATTTCTTCAATTGGTCCTTGCAATCGGCATCCTGTTCTTCGCCGGATACGCAGCAGAGGAGGCTGCTCCATTTCTTGGACATGCGGATGAAATTACCATCGGGAGTCATAAGCATCACATAACGCTCGGCCATATCGGGCACTTCGTCCTCATAGGCGAACTCGGGTGCAGTGAAGTTTTCTCCCGATTCCGGGTACACCGAGGCGGCAATGGCTGCAGCCTTGTTGTTTCGTGACCTCGGCGTGCGATCGAGCTTTGCCATCATCTTCTTGCTCTGTTCCAGTGCACGATCGTCATCGGCAGGAAGAGTCTTGGCAGAATTATCACCGGCAGGAGTCTTAGCGGCATTGTTTTCATTCGAACCGGAATCCTTCATGGCGGGAATATTGGAAGACATCCCGTTTTTGCCTGGCTTGTTAATCGTGAGCCTGAACACGGTGAAGGCGACTGCAGCAATAACGGCCGCAGCGGCGGCATAACGAAGAAAGACCGGCAGGGTCCGGGTTGCTGGTCTGGATATCTCAACCGGATCGAGCGAGCTACTGATCAACTCCCATATTCCGGCAGGAGGGATAACTTCGAGATCGTGCAGGCGGGCTGGATACTTGTCAGCAGCAGGACCGGGTTCTTCCAGCGCAGCGGCAATAGCATCCCAGGCGGATGCGGGGGGCGTCGCCTGGTAGTTGTACATTTTATCTCTTATGCTGCTCATTACTTGCTCCTGTAGCCGGGTTGTTTATCTATGAAATCCTTCACCATTTCCTGCAGTATCACCTTGGCTCGCGACAATTGCGACTTGCTGGTGCCCTCGCTGATGCCCATTATCTCGCCTATTTCTTTGTGCGTGTATCCTTCCACCACGTACATGTTGAAGACGGTACGGTATCCCGGTGATAGTTGACGGACGAGATCGAGAATGTCCTTTTCTGCCAGGTTGTCGAGTACGGAAAGATAATTTCCCTCCAGCGTAGCCTCCTCTTTTTCGGTTACCGGCTGCAGGTATCGTTTCCGCCGTAAATGCTCGATGGCCGTATTGACGAATATCCGCCTGATCCAGCCCTCGAAAGAGCCCTCGCCACGGAAACTGCTTAATTTCTTAAAGACCTTAACGAAACCATCCTGCAGGATATCCTGGGCTTCTTCGGCATTGCCTGCATATCGCAGGCAGACGCCATACATGCGGGGGGAAAACCGGCGGTACAATTCTTCCTGCATACGCCTGTCGTCTTCAATACATCCCTTAATTAAGTCGCTCTCCGTGATATTTTGGTTGCTTTGAGGGATCAAGTTTTAGTTTTTGTTTCAAGGCTTTTTCCAAATGATGTGACAGAAGCGAGAAATGCGACCAGTTTGGCGGTCGCCTTCGCGCGATGACTGAATTGCTCCTTCTCTGCGAGCGTCATTTCGGCAAAGGAAATATCTGCGCCGTCCGGTATGAAGACCGGATCGTACCCGAAGCCTCCTGAGCCTCTTCTTTCATGAACGATGCGACCGGTACAAATGCCTTCGAACCGCGTCTCCTTGCCGTCGAGGATGAGAGAGATCACCGTCCTGAACCTGGCCGAACGATCGGTATGGCGAGCGAGGTTGGTGAGGACCTTGTCGATATTCTTCTCGAACGATCTTTCGTCGCCGGCATAACGTGCACTGTGCACGCCAGGCTCGCCACCCAGGGCCGTTACCTCCAGACCGGTGTCTTCACTGAAACAGTTGGTATGCGTCATTTCATAGATGACCCTCGATTTCTCCGAGGCATTTTCCTCGATGGTGTCGTGGGGTTCGGGAATGTCGATGTCTATGCCGGCTTCTTTGAGGCTAAGCAGCTCGAAGTCATTGCCGATCGCATGCCTTATTTCCTGGACCTTATGCTCGTTATTGGTGGCAAAGATGAGTTTCATCAATGGTTTACATTTATGGACTCCCGGTTCTTTCATGGGGAGGATCTTTCTTCCCGACAAGATAAGGAGAGTTTTCAAGTTTTGATTGCCGGCTATAAAGCGTGTCAGATTCCGAAGATCTTCCGCAGGCACACCCACAATTTGCTTTTCAAAAGTTCATCGGTATGTCTTTCTTCCATAGAAGGACAATAGAGATAGGTGGCCCCCGCTACGTTCTGCACCTGGAAAGCCGGAAAGCTTACAGGCAGTCCGAAGGCGGCCGGTGAC
>DATHKS010000245.1:0-6376 GCA_035488975.1 Chitinophagaceae bacterium
CAACAGGACTCACCGCGTGATCACCTATGTGGGATCCTCCGGTTTCAGGGACACGGTAGACGGCGGGCAGGTGAATGGAGCCAATGCCCTTCGCCAACCGGGTAGCACGCTGAAGCCGCTTTTATATGCCATGTGCTTCGATGAAGGGCTATTAACGCCGAAAACGGTAGTGACGGATGTACCGGTGAACTACCAGGGATATGCCCCGGAGAATTATGATAAGAAATTCAATGGGTATGTCTCGGTCGAATATGCACTCGAACATTCGCTCAACATACCCGCGGTGAAGACGCTGCAGTTGCTCGGCCAGGAGAAACTAATACAGAAACTGGCGGATTGCCATTTCAGGCAAATACAGAAAGACAGGCGGAAACTCGGCCTATCGTTGATACTGGGTGGATGCGGCACAACGCTCGAAGAACTGACGGGACTATTCTCTTCATTTGCCAACAATGGCATTTTTATTCCCCCGGCATACACACAGGAAGATTCGATACATAGCCGGATCACGGTGGTGAGTGCCGCCGCAAATTACATGATCAATGAGATACTATCAAAGGTCAACCGGCCGGACTTTCCCCTCAACTGGAGCGCGACCGAACGGATGCCGAAGATCGCGTGGAAGACAGGAACGAGCTATGGGAGACGGGATGCATGGAGCGTAGGGTATAATAAGAACTTTACCGTTGGTATCTGGACCGGTAATTTTTCCGGGGTGGGAGTAGCGGACCTCAGCGGTGCGAATATTGCAACTCCCCTCCTCTTTAAGATTTTCAACACGATCGATTATGATAGTGATGAGGAATGGTTCACACAACCGAAGGATTGCGATATAAGACAGGTTTGCAGTGAAACGGGACTCGTCCCATCGGAACATTGCACGAGCCTGGTCACGGACTATTTCATTCCTCTCACGTCCTCCACGAAGATCTGTTCAAACTGGCAGGAGATCATGATCAGCCCGGATGAGAAGATGTCCTATTGCAGGAGCTGCGCGCCGGAAGCAGGATATAAAAAGAAATGGTACAAGGTAGTGGAACCCGGGATGCAGGCATGGTTCGACGAGAACCGGATCAGCTATCAGAAGATACCCCAGCACAATCCCGACTGCGAACTGATCTTTAAGGGAAGCGCTCCCATTATCAACTCCCCTTCCAATGGCACCGAATACCTGATAAGCAAGAAGGATCCCGAACCGCTGCAACTGGTCTGCAAGACGGCCAACGATGTGACTAAGGTGTACTGGTATATCAACAATAAATTTTACAAGAGTTGCAATGCCGGGGAAAAACAATTCTTCATTCCCGATGAAGGGCCGGTCAAAATATCCTGCACGGATGATAAGGGCAGGAACAGGGATATCAGGATAACTGTTAAATATGTTTCGCTGTAACCGAACAGAGTTGATACTTTTTTAACTGGTTGTTTTGCTATTTTACCCGAAACTCTCCAAGGCAGTTAAAGCTGGGAGGATAAGTGTATATTCCATTTCAATTGACAAACTATATGAACAGAAGAACCGCCATACGTAATGCGGTGGTCATTGCAGCCGGTGCAAGCCTGCTTCCTTCCTGCTTCCGGGAAGACAAGCCTGCCATTGCGTTGCGTAATATTTCGTTGTCGGGAAAGGAAGAAGAAATGCTGGCGCAGCTCGCTGAGATCATCATTCCAACAACGGATTTCATCGGCGCAAAGGATCTGCATGCCTATGAATTCATTCTGACGATGGTGGATGATTGCTATTCGCCGGAACAGCAGGATAAATTCGTGGCGGGGCTGAAAAAATTCAACGAGGTGTCGAAAGAAAAGACCGGTGATTCATTTGCCAATGCAACGCCTCAACAGAAGAAGGATTTCCTTGCAATAGTGGAAAGCAAGAAGGACATCCCGGAGGAAGTCGTCGATTTTTATAGCATCGCGAAGCGGCATACTATTCAGGCCTTCACGGGTTCACAGCAATTTATGGAAGGCATCGGAAAATACAAGATCATTCCGGGCATCAACTTCAGGGGCTGCGTGGCCATTGCCGCCGCGTGATAAGCAGGGTTCGCGTTGTCCTAAACTTTAAACCATTATATGGGTGATACAAACAAGTTCGACGCAATAGTCATAGGCAGCGGCATGAGTGGAGGATGGGCCGCCAAGGAACTATGCGAAGGAGGGCTGAAGACCCTGGTGCTGGAGAGGGGAAGGGATGTAAAACACCTGAAGGACTACCCGACTACAAATATGAAGCCCTGGGAGTTCAAACACCGAGGGCAGATTCCCTACGAGATCGCAAAGGATAATCCAGTGGTAACACGATGCTATGCATTCAAGGAGGATGCCATGCAATTCTTCTGCAAGGATACCGAGCATCCTTATGTACAGGAAAAACCGTTCGATTGGATCCGGGGTTACCAGGTGGGAGGAAAGAGCATCATGTGGGCGCGACAAACGCAGCGATGGAGCGATTTCGATTTCGAGGGACCTGCGCGGGATGGGTTTGCGGTCGACTGGCCGATCCGGTACAGGGATCTTGCCCCATGGTATAGCTATGTCGAAAAATTCGCGGGAATAAGCGGCAATAAGGATGGCCTCGCGGAATTACCCGACGGAGAATTTCTTCCGCCACTTGAACTGACCTGTGTTGAAAATTACTTCAAGGAATTCGTGGCAAAGAACTACTCTGACCGCCACCTCATCTACGGAAGGTGTGCTCACCTCACGCAGCCGCAGCAGATACACCTGGACCAGGGACGGGGACAATGCCAGGCAAGGAATCTATGCCAGCGCGGTTGCCCGTTTGGAGGGTATTTCAATGCCAATTCCACCACGATACCGTGGGCAGAAAAGACGGGGAACATGACATTGAGAACCCATGCGGTAGTGCATTCCATCATCTACGACGAAGCGAAGGGGCGAGCGACAGGAGTAAGGATCATCGATGCAAATACTAAGAAAGCCGAGGAATATTTCGCAGATATCATTTTCCTGAATGCCGGAGCGATCAATACAAACCTGATACTGTTGAACTCCACCTCCAAACGTTTCCCCGCAGGGTTGGGAAATGAGAATGGGATACTCGGGAAATACTTTGCATTTCACAACTACCGTGCGCGGATATCGGCTAACTACGAAGGCTTCATGGATTTCAAGACCGAACAAAGCCGCCCCACATACGCCTACATGCCGCGGTTCAGGAATGTGCGTAAACAGGAGACGGATTTCCTGCGAGGCTATGCCACCACTTTCAGCGCCAATCGTTATTCTAAGATGGGCGGCGATGGTTTCGGTGAGTCGCTGAAGAAGGAATTGATGGACTCGGCCCAAAAACTCGGGCCATGGGGCATCGGTTCACAATGCATGGGTGAAACGATCCCTAAGGAAACAAACTATGTAGCCCTCGATAATGAGAAGAAGGATGAGTGGGGAATTCCGTTGATAAAATTCAACGTGGACTATGATGATAACGATGAGAAGATCATAAAGGATTTCACGGAACAATACACTGATATGTTCACGAAGGCGGGCTTTACAAATATCAAGGCGACCGACAGCAAGCAGGCGCCGGGACTCGATATTCATGAAATGGGTGGTGTGCGAATGGGAAAAGATCCGAAGACCTCCTTGTTGAATGAATGGAACCAACTGCACGCCTGTAAGAATGTTTTCGTGACCGACGGGGCCTGCATGACATCCACCTCTACACAAAATCCATCGTTGACATATATGGCGATCACTGCGCGCGCCGCGAGTCATGCCCTTGATCAGCTTAAGAAACATGAACTCTAGTCTCACTTAAATTGAAAAATATGAAATACGCAATCGTCATCTGCACCCTGTTTCTCGTCAGCATTACCATGCAGGCGCAGAATACCGGGAAGTTTACCGACCAGGCGGATATAGGACACCCGAAGAAGAGCGGCTCCGCCACGTATGATAGCAAGACGAAGACCTATCTTCTAAAGGGCGGTGGCTATAATATCTGGTTCGAGCGCGACGAATTTCATTACCTGTATAAGAAAGTGAAAGGTGACTTCGTAGTCACCGCCAACTTCGAGCTACAGGGAAAGGGCACCGATCCGCACCGGAAGACGGGATGGATGATCCGCGAATCATTAGCCGATAGTGCATCGCATATCAGTGCGGTACTCCATGGCGATGGGCTAACCGTATTACAATGGAGGGTGAAGGCAGGTATGAAGATGCGCGACCCCGGGGATGAAATATTTGCAAAGGATAAAGGCTATAAGGTGTTGCAGATCGAAAGAAAGGGCAACCTCGTTACCATGCGCGCGGCAAAGGCAGAGGGCGATGCCTTCGAGACAATCGGCTCACATGAGATGAATGACCTGCCGGACGAGATCTACCTCGGGGTATATGTATGTTCTCATAACCCCGAGATGGTGGAGGAAGCGGAGGTGAGTAAGGTTAAGCTGAAATAGGAACCAATTTGATAATTTGACAATTTGGCAATTAGCCAATGTGCAAATGTGCCAATGATCCTAATCAGTAAAGACTTTTCGCATCGGAGCACGCTCAATTGGCACATTTACTAATTGGCACATTGGCTAATTATCAAATTATTGCAGCTGCTTCCTCTCCCGTATTAATCGCCCCTTCCATAAACCCTTGCCAGTCCGCAAGGTGTTCTCCGGCGAAATGCGTATGAATATGTGGCCGTGCGAGGATTGGACGCACCCTGAACCATTGTCCTTTTCCGTAAACGGCATACGATCCGAACGAATAGGGATCATTTCCCCAATAATAATTTCCCTGGCTCTCAAGCAGTTTCTTTACGTCGCCGAAATGTGGCTGCAGCGTCTGCTGAATCATATCGGCCCGCCATTCATCCGATTGATTGGCTACTACGGCGGCCTTCTCCCCGATCGTGTAAGATATCAACACTCCTTTTTGAGACCGCTGGTTCTTGGTGGCATGATAGAAATAGTGAGGGCTTTGATCGGTGACCATATCGAAGTCTTCCGCCTTCCAGAACCGCTCCCTGAAGAGTAAGGGGTTCTTATTTATTCTTGCATACTGCAATTCGTTTATCGCACCCACCTGGTCTGCAGGCAAACCCGGCTCCCATTTGATCTTACCCGCGGCAAACGCAGGGACGGTGCAGATGATCTTGTCGCCGGCGAAGGAAGTACCATTGCCGCAATATACTTTGACCCCCAATTTGTCCTGGACAATGCGGTTGACGGAATGCTCAAGTTTGATCTTCTCCCTTCCGATCTTCCCGGCGATCCCTTGCGCGAGCAGGCTGTTGCCTCCCTTTATTTTCATGTCCATTTCATTCTTCTCGCTGCTCTCGGCGTACTCCGCCAATGCGGCAAAGGCGGAGACATCGCGAATGCTTTCTCCAAAATCGGTGCTATCGAATAATTCCCTTATGTCGAGATCCCTTCCTTCGCAGCCATTGTTGGAAAGGAAGCGCCACCAGTCCATCTTATCCAGCCGGAGTTTATCCGCCTGTGTCAGGTGCTCGTAGTTGGCGATGATCGATTTGAATTTTTTCAGCCATTGATCGCTGTAGTTCCATTCCCCGTTCTTATAGTATTTACCCTGGTAGATCAGGTGTGATTCGAACTGGTTATTCTCCAGTTCCAACTTAAGTTCCTGGCAAAGTTCCCGTAGCCGGATATGGGAGTTGCCCACCCATTCCGCGCCAAGTTCTATCACCAGGTTCTCCTTTGGATCAATGGTATGCGAGAATACCCTGCCGCTGATGCGGTTCCGGGCTTCGAGGATGGTGAAGTCAATATTTCTCTTGTGTAGTGAATACGCCGCGGCCAGGCCCGAGAAGCCTGCGCCGATGATGATGACTTTTGGTTTCTTGCCGATGAAAAAACTTCCAAGAGAAGAGGAGGCAACAAGGAAACCACCGGCGGCCATGGAGGCTTCCCTGATAAACTGCCGTCGTGAACTCATAAGGACTGTGTTGGTTCCGCCTAAGGTCTGCATTTTAGGAGTAACCGCCAATACCCTTTTGA
Organism: Chitinophagaceae bacterium; assembly: GCA_035488975.1. Lineage (GTDB taxonomy): Bacteria > Bacteroidota > Bacteroidia > Chitinophagales > Chitinophagaceae > DATHKS01. The sequence goes on from DATHKS010000245.1 coordinate 5,982, forward strand.
GGTGGATGTCGCTGAAGCGGGTTGCCAACCGCACCGCTTTTTAACGGTCGTCATCCGCTTTTTAAACGCTCGGGTTGGCAACCCGTCACTCAACCTTCTTCACAGATCCCGCACCACTAATATCCGTACTCACCGAACCATTGCCCTTATATTTTATGTCGCTGGAGCCGCTTGCTCCCGCTGTCAGCTTCACACTGGCGTACACTTCCACATCGCAGGCACCGGAAATATCTATATCCGAATTTTCTGAAAGAAGTTCGAAAGCCCTCACATTAATACTCCCGGAACCATCCACTCTGAAATCCTTGGTCTGTCCCTTGATCTTAATGGAACAAGCACCGGATGCATCCACCGAGATCTTCAGAGTGGATGGTTCCGGGAGTATTAATGTGAGG
>DATHKS010000246.1:0-6937 GCA_035488975.1 Chitinophagaceae bacterium
AGCCAGCACCTCCTCGTCGTTGTTGAGGTGGCCATAGAGAACGAGAGCGGGTAACGACTCTTCTACATTATACCCCAGATCCACGGACAGGCAACCCTTGGCGCTTTTGGTGTAGTAAGGATCACCTTCGCCGAAGATCAGTTTATCGTTGGCTGTAAAGAATTTCAATGCCTGGTGTGCGAGTAGCTGTCCCTTTTCCCTGAACTTTTGTTCGCCGAGCAACTCGCCTAGCAGCGATAATCCATACGACGCGGTAATAGGGTAATTGATATTTCCAAAGTCGATAGTGAATGTGTTATAGATGAAGTCGCCGGCCTTCCGCAGCCGGGCCTCCATCTCAGACCTTAATGAAGGATCCATGATCTCTCCATGATGCTTCAGGGTCTCTGCAAGCGCGATGGCTGAAAATACGGTGGTGCCTTTCCATGATCCCTGCTGCGGTTCATTGAGCCAGGAGCCATCCGGCTGGCTCACGCGCTTTTCCATCCACCGGTAGAGCAATACTGCTGCATCGATGTAGCGGTTGTCATTCGTCTTGTGTGCGAGATGAAAGAAGGGGTAGATGGTGTCGCCGACACGGCCATGCACTTTGTTGTTGGCAGGAGAGAGAATGCCACCGTAGTTGTCGGTTTGCGACTTATCCAGAACCTGCATCGAGAGTAGCTTTGTGCCCCAGGTGTGGAGAAGATCACTCGAGAGCGTAAACAGTTCGGAGCCGGATGGGTTTGCAAGGCCGGTTGCATTCAACTTCAGGAGACCCGCGAGCCCGATGCCTGCACCCGCCATGGCTGTCGACCGGATAAAATGCCTGCGTGAAAAGGGATGTATCATTTTGGAAAATTAAAACAAGAATGTCAGATTATGGGAATAGTCGATTAGGAATAAAGAATAGGGGACTTACCGCCTTCCAGGCAAAATACTGTGGACGGGAAGGTGGTAAGAATTCAGAATTTTGAAAGATGAATACTCTATGAATGATCGAATGGTTTGGGTCCTGTCCCGTAGAGACAATTGGTCGGTAGAAAATAAAAAGGGAGGAATCTCCGCGTTCCTTCGGAACGCCTGACAAGCTGATCAAAATTAATGAGAGTCGAAGAACATCGAAGCCCAGCCAATCATGTGGATTATTAATTCGGAAACCCGATCAGGCGTTCCTACGGAATGCGAACTCCCCCACGCCGACAGATTTCTCCACCGACCAAATGTCCCTACGGGAACGATAAAATGTGTGGGCATTTCTTAAGAAATAGGGGGATTAGGAGTAAGGAATTGGGAATAAGGAATAGGGAATTGGGCCTTATTATTATTATCTCTCCTATATTTTATTGATATTAGTGACTCGTTGGTGAATTTTACGAACAAGAAATGATTGTACTGTTAAGGCCTAATTCCCTATTCCTTATTCCCAATTCCCAACCCATCCCCACAGAGTTCAAACCTCCTATCTTTACTTCATCAACCACACGCCATGGCCAACAAGCATACGAATCTCTGGTGGGGACCGCCACGAAATTTTGATGAACGCAAGAATGAGCGGAAGATCAGCTGGCTGGAATTGTTCTATGATCTTGTGTACGTAGCTGCCATTTCACAATTGACGCATCACCTTGCCGAACATCCCTCCTGGGCAGGCGCGGGTTATACCTTTCTCCTGTTCTCGTTGGTGTTCTGGTCATGGGTAAATGGTAGCCAGTATTACGATCTGCATGGCAACGACAGCATACGTACCCGGCTTTTCACTTTTCTGCAAATGCTGGCCGTTGCGGCCGTTGCCATTTCCGTACAGGATGCCTACGAGGGTCATCACCGCGGATTCGCAATATCTTTTATTTGCGTACAGGTGATCGTCACCTATTTGTGGTGGAGCATCGGCTTGTATGACAGGTCGCACCGCGTCTTCAATAAATTTTACACATTCAACTATATCATTTCGATGATCCTGCTGATCATCTCTATATTTTGTGATTCTGCCACGGCAACCATTCTCTGGGTGATCGTGCTCCTTTTCAATCTCACTCCCGCACTCATCGGTGCGGGCACGATCGTAAGAGTGCTCAGGGAACGGAGCCAGGTGTTTACCGCATCGGCGGCCCTCGTGGAACGGTTCGGTCTCTTTACTATCATCGTACTCGCCGAAAGCATACTCGGCACTGTAACGGGCATCGCAGAGGTAAAGGACAAGACACCCGTGGCATGGGTGGCCTTCCTGCTTGGGATCTTCATTGCATTCCTGTTGTGGAGTCTCTACTTCGATATGACAAGTGAGCAGGAGACGAAGCAAGGATATGGATATCTGCAATGGCTCATATTCCTGCATTTCCCCTTGCTTGCCTGTCTCGGCATCATGGGCGCCTGCATCAAGGTTCTGCTTTCGAATATAGAAACGGGACTACCCCATTTCATTCCATGGATGTTCTGTATTGCATTGGCCGTTATCCTGTTCATGATCGCCGCTATCTCGGGTATCATGAAGGAAGAGGAGGAAGACAGGTCCTATATCAGGCCGGTCTCGAGGCTTTTGATCGCGACGGGTATTGTCATACTCTTCATTCCATTTCTGGCGTCTTATTTAAAAACACTCTACTTTCTTATCATCATCTCCGCTATATTATTTATTCCTGTGTTTGTTGGCATCAGGAGCTGGGTGCGGTTTAAATTCTTCAGCACCTAAAACAATTAGCAAATTAGTAAATGTGCAAATATGCCAATTAGCGTGCTTCGAATCAGTGATGAATAACCGAACAGAAGTCATTGGCACATTTGCAAATTGGCTAATTACTTAATTCACATTACATTAATTAAGGGATAAAAATATTTTGTGTATAAATAATACGCGGGGATCAAAGGCTGGCAACATTATTGAGTTTCATTAAAAACTTTAAAAAAAACTGGTATGAAAAAGATAACGATCATCCTGGCTTTAGCCCTGGGGCTCGCGGCCTGTGGTAATAACTCCGAGAGCTCAACCGATGTAAAAGATTCTACGACGAATGCGATGTCTCCCGGTATTGATACCACAACTAGTAATATGGTAGACTCTTCGGCCAGCCGCATGGCAGATACGACGAATAAGATGAAGGACACGAGCTCTCATTCTCATTAAGTTATTAGGATCGGAGTAGGAATAGGGAATTAGGAATAAGGAATTAGGAATAAGGAATTAGGCTTTATCACTATCTGTTCTACATATTATTGACATAAGGTGATTCGTTCGCTAAGAAGTTTAAGGGTAAGAAATGCTGGCACTATTGAGGCCTAATTCCTTATTCCCAATTCGCTATTGCTTCCAAATTCCTATTCCTTGCTTCTTACAACCGGCCAATTCAATTCTTTCCAGCCTCCTCTAACAAGGGCCTTGGATCGAATACCACCTTGAATGAACTGATCTTTCCATCCTCTACCTGGTACCATCCCGAACTGAATATTTGTTTACCGGACATGGTGATGTTATAGAATACGGCCACATCGTTGCCATCTACCAGGGTCTTCTGTACATCGTATTTGAGCTTCATTTTTTCCATATCGGAAAAATAGGCATCCGCGCCATCGCGGGAGCCCATCACGCCCTGGAATGATATACTGTTGCTCGCATAGCGTCTCGCACGGGTGAAGTCTTCCTCGTTCAGTGCCTTGATAAATTCCAGCACAACTTCCTTCGCCTTCGATTCCGAGATAAGGGCAGAATTTTTCTTTATCATACGATTTGATTTAGTCGTGAAGAGATAGATAAAGACCGTAAGTATTGTGCCAGACTTTAGAAGGATGTGGAATGGCCGCGCAGGAGGCCCCATGAAGTAACCGTAGCGTGGTTACCGGGGAGTTGTTGCGCCACAACGGCGTCGCGAAAACTGTTTTCACTTCTTCTTTTGAGGACCTTCTTTCCGCGCCTGCGGCAAATTTTTCACATCGAGCAACTTCTCCAATTTCGCCTCCTTTAACAAAAAGATCTTCTTGCCCTGTACCCTGATCAATTTTTCCTCGCTCATTTCATTCATCACCCTGAAGATGGTCTCGTAAGTGGTGCCGGTGAAAGAGGCGATATCCTGCCTCGTCAGGAGAATGTCGATGTATCCCTCCTTTGCCAGGCCGAATCTATTCCTGAGATGTAATAGCGTCTCCGCGAGGCGGCCCTTCACTTCCATGTGTGCGAGGTTCCTCATGCGCCGTTCCGCTTCCTGCAATTCATTTGCATAGAACTTCATCAATGAAAGGGTAAGCCGGGGATTGACCTCCAGTGTGGTCTCGAAGAAAGAAAGATCGATGAAGCAGACCGTAACCGGTTCGATAGCAGTGGCGGTAACCGGATAGACCTTCTCATTTCCAAGGCCGCGATACCCGATGATGTCACCCGGTTTAGCGAAGCTCAATATCAATTCCTTTTCCGAACCCCATCGCTTATGCACCTTCACCGTTCCCTTATACAGGAAATAGATGCCCTTCACGCCATCTCCCTCATGGAAAATGGCTTCTCCCTTCCGCATGATAAAGTTCCGTTTATGCCCTTCAATCGCCGGCAGCCAGCTTGCCAGGCTGTTGCGGCAGAGAAAACAGCTTTTCAGATCGCAGTCGTTGTACTTCTTCATAGTCAATGAGAAGTAAAAATAGTGCTATTTGAATTATTATGTAAGTAACACTATTGGAGATTAAGGTAAAAATAAATGCCTAAAAATATGATGTATGTCATAATTTTGCAGACGAGGCGAATATTCGTCCTTCAAAATTTATCATATGGAGCAGACTTATCTGGAGCCCAAAGCCTACAAGCCGATCATGGCCGGCCTCTTCACCGGTATCGTTGCCACTGTCCTGAATATATTCTATGACATATTCTACCGCGGATCAACCGGGTTTCAACTCACCCCGCTGATCAACGTGGCCACAATCATCTTCGGCACCCTGCTCGTACTCCTGGTGGCTGGTTCCATCTATGCCATCCTCGCGCGATTTGTCCGGCAGGTGAACATCGTATATATCCTCCTGTTCCTCATTCTTACCGTATACGCGGTCTTCCTCACCATGCATGTACAACGCGCTGCCGATCCGGTTCTCATTACGCAATTCCGCGGGCTCCTGCTCGGCATCGTCATTATTTCAGGCACGCTAACCATCTTCCTGGTCCCGTATCTCGCCACGCATGAGACAAGCATCATCTAACGAAGAATAAAAAATAAAATGTCGAAGGTCAAGTTGTTAAATGCAGGCATCCCTATATCCGTTTCCCTCAACGATACCATAGCAAACGAATCGTTGCGGCCACCTGCCGGTGAAAACAAGCAACGCATTCTCAAGATCTCCGTTTATGCGGTTGCGGTTGGCATATGCATCAGTCTGCTTGCGAAAGTGCTCTTGCTACTGATCAATTTTGTCACTAATTTATTTTTCTTCCACCGGTTTTCCTTAATGGGCGCAAGCCCATCCGGCAATACTCTCGGCCTCATCGTCATCATCGTCCCTGCTATCGGTGGTGTGGTGGTAGGCCTCATGGCGCTATACGGATCCAAGGCAATACGAGGCCATGGCATTCCCGAGGCAATGGAGCAGATACTTACCAATCAAAGCCGGATAAAACCCACTATTACCTACCTGAAGCCGATCTCCTCTGCTATCGCCATCGGAACGGGCGGTCCATTCGGCGCCGAGGGCCCGATCATTGCAACAGGTGGTGCATTGGGATCAACACTCGGACAATTTCTCCGTATCACGCATAATGAACGCAAGATATTATTGGCGGCCGGCGCCACCGCGGGCATGTCAGCCATTTTCGGAAGCCCTATCGCCGCCATCTTTCTCGCCATCGAATTATTGCTCTTCGAATTCTCACCTCGTTCCATCATACCCGTTGCCCTTGCCTGCATCACGGGAGCGGCCGGTCATCATTTTCTTTTTAGTAGCGGCCCTGTATTTGAAATGAAGGAGCTGATCCCGATGCCATCCAACGCCGCACTCTTCGCCTATAGCATTATCGGCATTGTGATCGGTGGGCTATCCGTCCTGGTCACGAAGTGTGTATATTTCATCGAAGATCTCTTTGAGAAATTGCCCATCCACTGGATGTGGTGGCCTGCCCTGGGCGGCCTTGCCGTCGGCATCATCGGTTATTTTGCCCCGCGTACCATGGGTGTCGGCTATGAAAATATCAGCGATATCCTCGGAGGAAGCATGCCCATCCAAATCGTACTATCCCTTTGTATCCTCAAATTTGTTTCATGGGCCATCGCCCTCGGCAGCGGCACCTCAGGTGGAACGCTTGCTCCTCTACTGACCATCGGTGGCGCCACTGGATTGTTGGCCGGAACTGCAGCACTTTATCTTTTTCCAAACTCCGGCATCACGCTTCCCCTGGCCGCATTGGTTGGAATGTCAGCCATGTTTGCAGGAGCTTCGCGGGCGCTGCTTACTTCTATCGTATTTGCATTGGAAACAACCGCACAATCGAATGCACTGCTTCCCCTTCTCGCCGCCTGCACCGCCTCTTATTTCATATCCTTTTTATTCATGGAGAATACGATAATGACGGAGAAGATCGTGCGGCGCGGAATCCGTACGCCAGCTTCGTATGAACCCGATATCCTGGAGAAGGTGACGGTAGGAGAGGTGATAAAAGAAAATAAGATCGTGTTGTGCGAGGACAATACGATCGGTGAAACGAGAGAATGGCTGAACAGGCCGGGTACCCATTACGACAATTACCTGGTAGTGGCCAATGCACAGAAGGAATTCATGGGAATCGTCAGCACCTCCGATCTCCTCAGTAGCCGAAGCGACAGCGCGAAAATGATCACGAGCATCATCAAACAATCCACGGCTCCCATACTGATGAATGATACCCTACGCACTGCAATCGAACTAATGGCAAGCGCGAACACAGACGTTCTTCCCGTGGTGCATGACGAGGATAGTAAAACGATGGAAGGAACCCTCTCGTTCCGGGATATTA